>UQSL01000114.1 GCA_900543705.1 uncultured Oscillospiraceae bacterium | reverse complement strand
CCAGATGGTTGGTGGGCTCGTCCAGAAACAGCAGGTTGGGCCGTTCCAGCACGATATGGGTATATACCTTATCCATGGCGAGAGCGGAGGAACGCGCGTCCGAACCGACATAGGGAATACCTGCAAGCATCAGCATACCCTGCAAGGTGCCGTCCTCCCCATTTTTGCCGTGCAAAACCGGAAATACCACATCGATGTCAAGCGCAGTCAACGTCCCGTCCTCCGCTACAACGGAAAAGCCCTTCTTCCCATTGAGGGAAAAGACGACGGGACGGTTGTTTGTATCCTGTTCCCACTGTCCATCCGGAATGTTCGCAGACTCGCCTTGATAATAGAAAAAATCCCCGTTCTTGGCGATCCCGATTGGATAGACGTCGTATTTTTCCCGGTCGATATGGTCAAGTACCAGACAACAGGAGCGTCTGGATACCTCGTGTTCACTGGATACTCCGCCGAATAAAACGGCGACTTTGATTTTTCTCATGGTCAGTCCCTCCAATAAATCTATGATAGGATGTTTATTTCTCTCAGAAAATATCTGCGTCCAGTTGTTATGGAAACTTATTTGCAGATGGGGCCAGCATTTAGATCCTTTCGCCTATAAATGCGAGAAGCGCAACGAGAAATGGCCTTTGCCGCAGGCGGTCCATTAAAAGAAGGAAAGCGCTGCCTAGCAGCTATTTTATCACAACCCATTCTGTCATGCAATTCTATCCCAATGATATCCTCAAAGATTAGGAGAAATGCTCAAAACTACTGGTTTGAGCGCCTTTCTCATGTCGGATTTTCCTGTTCATCAGAGTTACCCGCTTCTACCACTCTTCCTTTTGTCACAAAAATCACAGGGGAAGTTCTGTATTCCCGTCCATTTACATTTGTACAAAAAAAGATTAAAGTGGTAATGGATGAAATCGGAGTGGGCAATCCCGCTCCTACCCATAAAGGAGGAGAACCAGCTTGTTCTATCTCATTCAAAATGCCGATGTTTATGCCCCTGAGCACCTTGGGCTGCGGGATGTCCTTGTCTGCAACGATAAAATTATCAAAGTCGCAGAGCACATCGATTTTACCTTTGACAGCCTGACTACTATTGATGCACAGGGGAAAAAGTTGATTCCCGGACTCATCGACCAGCATGTCCATATCACGGGCGGCGGCGGGGAGTCGAGCTTTAAAAGCCGAGCGCCGGAGCTGACGCTGACCGACTGTATTGAGAGCGGTGTCACCACCATCGTCGGCCTGCTCGGGACAGACTCCATGACCCGCTCGGTGGCAAACCTCGTCGCCAAGGCAAAAGCGCTCAATGCCGAAGGCATCACTGCTTACTGCCTGACCGGGGCTTACGAATACCCCTCCCCCACTCTGATGGGCGCAGTGGACGATGACATCATCTTTATCAATGAGGTGATCGGGGTAAAAATCGCCGTCGCAGACCACCGTTCCTCCAACATCAGCGCAGATGAACTCGCCCGGCTCGCGACCAGGGTCCGCCTTGCAAGCCTTGTCGGCGGCAAGGTCGGAGAAGTGCACATGCATACGGGCCATGGCAAAAAAGGGCTTTCGGATGTCTTCAAAGTTCTGGAGGAAAGCGATATCCCCATCAAACATTTCCGTCCGACCCATATTCAAAACGTTTTAGAAGACGGCATCAAGTTTGCCAATATGGGCGGCTACATCGACTTTACCAGCACCGACCCTGTCAGCGTGGCGAAATTAATTGCAGAAACCCTGCCAAAGGTTCCTTTCGACCGCGTTACCCTGAGTTCGGATTCCAACGGAAGCATGCCGCAGTGGAACGATAAAAATGAGGTCATCGGCATCACAGTCGCCAAGATGACCTCCCTCTTCTCCTGTATCCGGGAGCTTGTGAACAGCAATGGGGTCGTACTGGAGGACGCTTTGCGCCTGGTCACCCAGAATGTTGCAACCGCACTGGAGCTTTACCCGGTTAAGGGTTGTATCGCCGAAAACAGTGACGCGGACTTCATCCTGCTCAATGATGAAATGCGGTTCGACACCCTTTTTGCCAAGGGAAGGCTGATGATGCAGGGCGGTGAAGTGCTCGTCCACGGCTACTACGGAAAATAAAACGGAGGCCCGCCCATGAAATAACATTGATCGGCTAATCGGTGCGCTGCCTTTTCCATCCGCAAAGCACTCAATTTACGGTTGGTCCACGCCGCCGGGTAGGTTTTTACCACAATCTCGTAAACCGGCCTGACTCTCCCCTTTGCGATCAGCCTCCTGTGCTGAGTATTGGGACTTGTCATCCTTGTGTCGAATATTTTTACAAAGAATAACAATTAAATCAGGAGGAAATATGCCATGAGACTCGAAGCAATTTCCTGGAAACAGGCGGAGGAATATTTCAGCAAAAAAGATATCGCTGTCATTCCCATCGGGAGTACGGAAAACCACGGCTCCCATTTGGCGCTCGGCACCGACTATCTCGTCCCGTGCGAGATTGCCAAATCCATCGATAAAAAATGTGAGGCCATCATTGTGCCTGGCGTGCCCTATGGCGTCGCCGACCAGCATGTCGGCTTTCCCGGCAGCATTACCATTGGCTACGACGGACTGCATATGATCGTCTCCAAAATCGTCTGGCAGCTCTATGGCTACGGCGTGCGCAAGTTCATCTTTTTGAATGGGCACGGCGGGAACAACCCCGTTTTACAGAACATCGGCGTGGAGCTCAATGCCAAAGGCGCCATCTCCGCGATGGTCAACTGGTGGACGATCGCCGGC
>UQSL01000113.1 GCA_900543705.1 uncultured Oscillospiraceae bacterium | reverse complement strand
ATTTTCCTACATCAGGGGGCTTTTGTCCATTGTCCGTTTTTACTGGTCCTGTTCATCATCAGGTTCCGGGGGCCTTCGTTTAGGAGCAGGATAGAAAGGCTAATTGCATTTGGAATACCCACAACTTCGGCAAATGATGCAGCCGCCCTCGTGCTGGACCTCGGCGCCGCATTCCGGGCAGGTTTTCCCGTCGTCCTCGGCAATACGCTCCCTCTTTTTCGCAGGAGCGTTTGCTTTCAGGTTTGGCTCGCTGCCAAGATGCGGCATTCCCTGGCTGTGTTTTTGGTATTCAGAGACTTTCAGAATCACCTTGGCGATGGCGTCCGGGCAGGAAGTGCAGTTCATACCGCTTTGCCGGATGGTGGAGGGACAGCGGATCCCCTTGAGCTGCGCGACAATTTCCTCCACGCTGAGTCCTGCGCGCAGGGAAATCGAGATCAGCCGTGCGGTCGCCTCCGACTGGGAGGGGCATCCCCCCGCTTTACCGGTACTTGTAAACACCTCGCAGATACCGTTTTCATCGTAGTTTACCGTAACATATAGATTCCCGCAGCCGATTTTCATCCGCTCGGTAAACCCGGTCGTGACCGCCGGACGAGGACGGGGGCTGAAGGTACCGGGCTTCGCGTAGGCGGGCTCGCTGTGTTCTTCCCCACTTACTTTGCCGATATTGAGCACCTGGCTGTCGCGGCTCTTGTCGCGGTAGATGGTCACGCCCTTACATCCGAGCTGAAAGGCGAGCTTGTAGACCTCCGCGACGTCTTCGTGCGTGGCGTCCTGGGTGAAATTAACCGTTTTGGAGACGGCGTTGTCGATATGCTGTTGAAACGCCGCCTGCATCCGGATGTGGTATTCCGGGCTGATGTCGTGCGCGCTGACAAAGACGCGGCGGATATCCTCCGGGATCTCCTCAATATGTGCAAGCGTGCCCTGTTCTGCAATTTTCTGAAGCAGCTCTTCGGTATACAGTCCGCGCTTTTTGAGGACATCCGCTAGAATCGGGCTCACCTCCGTCATCCTCGTGGAGTCCATGATATTGCGGATGTACGCATAGGCAAAGACCGGCTCCACACCGGAGGAGCAGGAGGCGAGCAGAGAAAGCGTCCCGGTCGGCGCGATGGTGGTCACGGTTGCATTTCTCAGGCAATCGAACCGCCCGGAGTAGATGCTGTCGTCAAAGAGCGGGAAGCTTCCGCGCTCTTTGGCGAGCAGGCAGCTCTGCTGCTTGGCGGTATCGTCAATAAATTTCATCACCCTGCCCGCAAGCTCCACCGCCTCGTCGGAGTTGTAGGGAATACCGAGCAGCAGGAGCATGTCTGCAAAGCCCATCACGCCCAGCCCGATTTTCCTTGTCTGTTTGGTAGTATAGTCGATTTGTTCCAGCGGATATTTGTTGACGTCGATGACGTTATCCAGAAAATGTACGGCGTTTTTGACCGTTTGCGCCAGCTTTTCATAATCTATGGTATAAGCTCCGTCTTCATCTTTGCGCAGCATGTGGGAGAGATTGATGGAACCCAGATTGCACGATTCATAGGGGAGCAGGGGCTGTTCTCCGCAGGGGTTGGTGCTCTCAATTTCCCCCATCGAGGGGACTACATTGTCCCGGTTTAAACGGTCCAGAAACACGATACCCGGCTCCCCATTTCTCCAGGCGCTGTCCACAATCTTATGGAAAACATCCCTGGCGCGTAATTTGCCTGTAACCTGCTTGTGCACCGGGTTGATGAGCTCATAATCCTCGTCGTCCTCAACCGCCTGCATAAAAGCCTCGGTGATGCCAACGGAGAGGTTGAAGTTTGTGATGTCTGCATTGTCCCGTTTGCAATCAATGAATTCCAGGATATCCGGGTGGTCGACGCGCAAAATCCCCATATTGGCCCCTCTTCTGGTGCCACCCTGCTTGACGGCTTCCGTGGCCATGTTAAACACGCGCAAAAAGCTGACCGGGCCGCTTGCTACCCCACCGGTGGTATTAACCGCGCTCCCGTTCGGGCGAAGGCGGGAGAAGGAAAAGCCGGTTCCGCCGCCTGATTTGTGGATGAGCGCAGCCTGCTTAACCGCTTCAAAAATGGCCTCCATACTGTCCTCGATGGGGAGCACAAAGCAGGCGGAGAGCTGGCCGAGCGGCCGCCCCGCGTTCATCAGGGTGGGGGAGTTCGGCAGAAAATCGAGAGCCGTCATCATATCGTAAAAGGTTTTTTCAAGTGGAGCGATGTCACAGCTCTTATCATAGAGCAAATCCGCTGCGGCAATGGCGTGCGCCACTCGCTCAAAGAGCTGTTCCGCGGTTTCGATAACATTTCCCTTTTCATCTTTTTTTAAGTACCGGCGTTCGAGCACAGTCATAGCGTTTTGAGATAGCTGCATAGTGAATCCTCCATTTTCTCCTTTATTTCCATTTGATGTATGTTGTAAGAAAATAAATACAAGATATTGTGACTGGTGCTTTATATTCTATTCCACCGGTCCAAAAAATGCAAGAGGATAGAACCCACAGAAAAACAAAGAAAATAATAAAAATGGCGACTTTGCATTCATTTTACAAAGATAATTGCATCTGACGGCAAATTAAGGATTGAAAAGCACAGGTTTTCCGGTATAATAGATAATACGGGGGAATATTTTTAAGCAAATCGACAATGATGTAACAAGGGGTATCCAATTCCACAGTGCCCATTCCCGGCACGAAATTGAAAAGAAGGGCGAGTTAGTTTCTATGAACAAACAGACAATCAAGCGGGAGTTTCTCAACATTTTGGGAAACGAGTTTTTGACCTCACCGAATCATGCGACGGACGAGCAGTTGTACAAATCCCTGTGCATGATGGTTAGGACCCATCTGGAGGAACAGTACCGCCGTTTTACGGCCAACGCCAATTCCAATGGGCG
>UQSL01000112.1 GCA_900543705.1 uncultured Oscillospiraceae bacterium | reverse complement strand
GAAGCCTCGGCAAGTCCCTGTGTCACGATGCGACCACTGCTCAGCATACGCGCCGTCGCATAGGAAAACCGCATTCCCTCTTCAACCAATTGGTTTATTCACTCAACAGTAGCCTGATTCAGGCGGGGTTGGGGATTGAGAAAAGTACCGTCCCAAATCCGTCAAAAACAAAGTTTTTTCCTCTATATGCTTCCTCCTGCAACAGAAAAGGGCGGGAAAATTCCCGCCCTTTGTTTTACTTTTTTTGTGCGTTACGCTCTGCTTTTTCTGCGTCCGCCTTGGTTCCATGAGCACCCTCTGACGCATAGGACGCATCAATTCCATACTTATTCAGCATGTCGACGAGCTGATGATTCGCATCCTCGGTCAATTCATACCAAAAATAGTCATATCCGCCGCCCTCAGCATATACCTGATACTCAATAATCGGGCAGGTTTTGCACAGCGAATAAACCCCACTCGGGTAGTGTTCTGCATGCATAACAAACCGGTAATCGCCAAAATCACAAGCCGGCTCTTCAGACAGCTGGTTGCCGGAGGTGAGCAGCGAGCGCAGAGTATCGACATCCTCCTCGCTTGTTACGGAGACAGACTCTATTTTATCCGAAGTATCACGCACCATAATAGCGGTTTTCTCAAAAACCTCCACCTGGACTGCATCCGGCGGGCTGAAAGTCATGATAATTTTGTGTTTTGCAAAGGAAAATAACCCACTTGCACTGATAACAGCGAGCACTGCTACAATCAGAAAGGCACATGCGACCCCGGCAATGCGCATCAGTTCCTTTTTCTCAGAATTCATCTTTTCCACTCCTTGTCCTAAATACCCGGGAGACTGGTATCAATATTCTCTGCTTAAATAAATGAAAAACCATAGCAGCACTTCCCATTCTTCCTGCCATTCAGAGGATTTTTCCGCTTCCATGAAGCCCTCCTTGACTACATTCCGTTGCAGTACCAGCTGGAAAAGAAAGAGAATAGCTACTTTGTAGCTATTATAGCATAACCCAACCGAAATGCAAGCAGGCAAACTACCGGGCATAACTAAGGGGCGGATACATATCCGCCCCGCTGGATGTCGTCTTTTTATTTGCAGCAAAACTCGCCGCATTCTTTCCTCACAGCAAAAGGCGTCCGCATTGAAAACGGTAATATGCGTTGCGTCGCAGGCACCGTCACAGTTATGGGCACAATTTTCTGCCTGGCAGCAGATTTCCACTTCCGGGTTGGGATGTGTGGTCACATTGCGGGACCCTGCTTGTCGATATAGCCCGCACAGCAGGTTAGATCCATTCCTTTTGCATGTTTGCCCCCTACTTCAATGGAGCCGATACATCAAAAACCATGTTCATTGTTTCCGCAGTGTTCTACACAATCGTTGAGCCTTGTCAGATTCCATACTCTCCTTGCATCAAATTACGATTCGGAGTTTTTCGTTTCGAAACAGTGTTAGTATGAACAGAAGAAAGGAATCTATGCGACGCTCTGTGGATTAATCGTCTTCTTCAGGAGCCGGATCGATCAGGATCTCCACGGAGAGAATCCGTTGTTCTTCTACATCGCCTACCGTGAAATGGAACCGGTCAAAATCAATTTTTTCGTTCTTATCCGGTATTCGTTCAAATAGCTCGAGCACAAATCCACCGACGGTGTTCGCATTTGTCTCAAATTCATCATCCGGCTCGTAATCGATTTCTTCAAAGAAATCGCGCAAATACATGTCACCGTTTACCTGGTAGCGATTATTGTCAAGCTGAACGAATTCCTGTTCGACTTCATCGCTCTCATCCCAGATATCCCCGACCAGTTCCTCCAGAACGTCTTCAAAGGTTGCAATACCAAGCACGCCGCCATATTGGTCAGTGACAATGGCAACATGGCATTTGCGCTTCTGGAATTCCTGCATCAGTTGGGAGATCTTTAAAGAAGTCGGGACAAAAAAGACCTCCTGCATGATTTCACGCAGGTCCACTGTCCCATTTTGAAGGAGGGACTTAAAGAAATCCCGCTGATGGACAATTCCGATAATGTTGTCGATCTTCTTTTCATAAACCGGGATTCTGGAATGTGTACTGTTGAAAAACATCTCTTTGAGTTCCTCAATCGGTTTGTTCACTTCCACTGCGTCCATGTCAACACGGTGCGTGATGATTTCATCAACGGAGGTCTCGTCAAATTCCAGCGCGGACTGGACAAGCTCGCTCTCATTACTTTCGAGTACGCCCTCATCTTCAATTTCTTCAATGATAAATTTCAGTTCTTCTTCGGTCACGCTCGGCGAATTGTCACCCGATTTAGGGGTCACCAGTTTTTTCAGCCTGGTAAAGAACCAAACTAATGGCGTAAGCACTTGAATCAAAATGTGCAGCGGAGTCGCCATGCGCAGTGCAAAGCTTTCCGCATTTTCCTTGGCATAACTCTTCGGTAGAATCTCCCCGAAAATGAGCACGATGACCGTCATAATCAGTGTGGACCAGGCAGGGCCAGCTGCGCCAAACCACCTGGTACAGATGACCGTGCCGATGGAAGCGGAGGCAATATTGACAATGTTATTGCCAATCAGTACAGCCGTCAGCATTTTATCAAAGTGATCCGTAATTTCCAGTGCCAACTTCGCACGTTTGTTGCCGTCTCCCGCAATTTGTTTGAGGCGGATTCGATTTGCGCTTGAGTATGCTGTTTCTGTCGCGGAAAACATGGCAGAGAATGCAATTAGGATGATAACCAGTATATACAAGCCTATACTGTCCAAAGAAAAACCAACTCCTATTTAAATAATTATCTATCTATTTTATCAAAAAAAACGCCGGATGAAAATAAACAAAACCGGGAAAATCAAAGCAATTGAATCCAAACGGGCCGTTTTTTCTATATTATTCGGTATTTCCGCCTTTCTCTTTGCATTCCTTTCACTTCACGCGTTTTTGTGGCCTTTAAACGGCCGCTTTCTATAGAAAAGAAAACAGGCCGGAAAAATGAAGTGACCCCAAAAAGTTAGACAATATTTCAAAGTAAAAATTGTTCAA
>UQSL01000111.1 GCA_900543705.1 uncultured Oscillospiraceae bacterium | reverse complement strand
ATATTCTACGACGGGGGTACTTTTTTATTTGTCCGCTTATCAGGGTTCGGTCCATCCGGCAGAGGGGAGTTTTCCTATCCTTTAAGCTGCGCGAGTGTCTGCGCGAGTGCCTTGCCAAATAGCTCTCCTGAATAGATGGCTTCGTCCAAGGTATTGGCATGCCCTCCCACCTCCACAAGCAGGGAGCCATAGGTCAAATCCTGATTGTAATGGCGGTAGGAAAAGAGTACCGGACGGGCGAGCGTTGGAAACATGGTCGAAGCGTTATCCTGAATCATGGCTGCAAACCGGAGATTTTGCATGTAATTCGGCATATTCATTGTGCCGTCGTCACAGCCGGCAATTATCATGAACTGCGCCGCCTTTTTTCCATTGACCGTGGTCGTCGGGGCAACCCTTACGCCTCCGTCGCGTTCGATGGCGTCACGGTGAACGTCAATTACCACTTTAATAGTAGGATACTCGGCAAGATATTTTTTGACCGTCACCGCCGAGCGGTCATAGGCGCCATTATAGGAGGGATAGTCATGAACCGTAGTGTCGTGAATGACCCCAATTCCAGCATTCTCCAATTGCTTGACAATCTCATCTCCGACGCGTACCATGTTCTGGGAATTGTCAAGTGTGCGGGCGTTATAGGTCTTGTCATAGAAATCCGTATCTTGGAGTTCATAGCTTTCCGTGGTGTGGGTGTGCATGATGAGCACCTGCGGCTCGGTGCCGCTTGAAATCGTGATGTCCGGTTTCTTGGCGATTTCCGCCTCCACGGTCTCTCTTGCGACGTTAGTGGTGTTGCGGATAAAGCCATTGCCCTTTTGGATATAGGTGGGAGCAGAGCCGGTAGTGGCAAACTCCTCATCCACAATGTCCCCTGCGTCGGCAGGGCGTTCCACTGGCCCGGATTCGGCGGAAGACACTTCCTGAGAGGATTGTGCATCGGAGGAAGAGGGTTCCTGATTATTTGAGTTGACAGAGCTTGTATCACTTGAAGCGTCAGAAGACTCCGAGAGCGGGCCGAAATATTCCGCCTCCCCGTTTAAATAGGAGATGCCGCCCTCCGGCATTTGAAGCAGGGCGGAAATCAGGGCCGCATGGTCCCCGAAATCTCCGAGAAAGGGCGCTACGCCGGCGGATACCCGAATCGTCAGGAGGGCACATCCCAGAAAGGCGAGCGGCGCCATGAGTTTGCGTGCGATAATTTTTTTTCGTTTCACAGTTTCACCCTCCGCTTACAGAACATCGAAAACACGTTCACTCCCATTCTATGTCTGGGCGGCGGGCGATATGCCATCAGGCAGTGAGATAGAGCAGCTCCCCGATTTTCAGATTCGGCTGGAGCGCCATGTTTACGGCAAGTGCAATAATGTGAGCCGCACGCCTGACCAGCCGGTCGATGTCGCGTGGGGTGACCATCATTGAATTGCCCTGTGGTTCCGCCTTTTCCCGATTTTGTTCATCGAGTTCGTGTCCGAGCATTGACTCCCCAAGGGAAGAAGCATCGATGACGGTAGGCACGCCGATGGCGATGACCGGGATTCCCATTGTGCCCATGCTAATCTCTTTGCGGCGGTTTTGCACACCCGAACCAGGGGAGATACCGGTATCACAGAGCTGTACCGTGGTTCCAAGCCGCTTTGCGTCCCCGGCGGCGAGCGCATCGATGACAATGATACAGGAGGGAGCCGCTTCCCCGGTAACAGCCTGCAAAATCTCCTGTACCTCAAAGCCTGTCTGGCCGAGGACGCCGGGAGCGAGGGCACTGACCGGGCGAAGCGGACCGATTCCCATCTGCTTTGCCGCTTCTTTGGTAAAATGCCTGGTGGCAAAGGTTTCCTCCACAACCAAAGGGCCGAGTGCATCCGGAGTGATGTCCCGGTTGCCGAGGCCAATGACCATCACATGCCCGTCTTTGGGGAGCATCTCCTGTAAAAGAGAGCAGATGGTTTTCGCGAGCAGCTCCCCATCCTCCGCGTCCTCTCCGAACGGGTCGGAATACAGGGTGAGATAGCTGCCCTTGGGTTTTCCGGTCCTGTAAAACGCCTCATCCGAGGTGATTCGGATGAGTTCAATCGGCACCCCATTTTTCTCATAGGACTTTGTTTCAATCCCTGCAATTTTTTCTTCTTTGATCTGTGAGCAGGCTTCCGCTGCCAAATCGGTTCTGATCATTGCGATTGCTCCTTATTTACAGTGAAATTCTCTGTGCATAGTGTTGACAGAGGAAGGCAAAATAGTCCTCTGCTTTTGGAAAAATGCAAAATTACAGAAAACTCGAAATTAATTTATAGCAGGTTCTTGATTTTTTGCAGGAGAAATGATAAGATAACTTGTACTGTCATGGACTCAGAAGGAGGTGTGACTATGCCGAACATTAAATCTGCGAAAAAGAGAGTGAAGGTCAACGCGACCAAAGCGCTCCATAACAAAGCTTTGAAGTCCAACCTGAAGACCGCCCTGAAGCATGCAAATGCCGCGATTGAGGCAAATGAGGCTGACAAGACAGAGGTTGTCAAAGTTGCGATCAAAAAGATCGACCAGGCTTGCGCGAAGGGTCTTCTCCATAAAAACTGCGCTGCAAGAAAGAAATCTCAGCTTGCCCGCAAACTGAATAAAGTTGGCTAATGCCGGCTTGAACACGGGGGACAGCCTGCTGTTGTGTTTGCAGTTAAGGTAACGTAAGTTGTTGATATTCCGTGAACAATTGCCCGCAGAGGTTGACGCGTCAAGCTTCTCCTACTATGATAGATAGGAGAAACCGGAACATTGACTGGGGGAAACGGACATGAATTTTAAAAACTTTGTTACCAAGGTCCTGCCGATTGTCGCTTCCATATTTGTGATGGCGGCGTCACTTGCTTATATTATTATGAAGCTCATGGGAGACCGCGCTTATCGGGAAAAGTGGAAAGACTATAACGATTGCGGCCTTGCCTAAATTTTTTCGGTTTAGTAACCAATGTAACAACAAATGTAAGAAAACGGTTCGGTGGGATTGAAGTGACCCCAAAAAGTTAGACAATATTTCAAAGTAAAAATTATTCAAGCAACTGAAAGGGCTTGTTGTCTGTGAATCGCAGGCGGCAAACCCTTTCGCTTTGGCTTGATGCGTCGGTTGTTGTAGTAATCGAGATATTCAATGAGTTCCTG
>UQSL01000110.1 GCA_900543705.1 uncultured Oscillospiraceae bacterium | reverse complement strand
GTAACCCATTTTACCGTGGAGGTAGATATAAAGGCGGTCTGCGGGTTCACCCCATATTTAGGCGGGAATCCGGCCGATTTTCAGTGTTTCAGTCTTCATGGCCATTCACGATTTCCTTCCTTTCAAAAAATTCCTCCCGCGTCATCCGGGTGAAATGCTCTGTGCGCCAATCTCCCATGGGAGAGGGCTTTTGATTTTCTGTGTGATGGTAACGGAACCCGCATTTTTCCTGCACCCGTTTTGATTTCTCATTGCCGTCATAATACCCGCACCATATGGCGGTACAGCCCAGGTCTTCGAAGCAGCGCTGCTGCAATTTGCGGACCGCTTCCGGGATAAGCCCCTGTCCCCAGTAAGGCACGCCAATCCAGTAACCGATTTCCGCTTCCTGTTCCTTCATCGGTGCGCTGCCCTTAGTGGCAAACATAATTCCTACGCTTCCCACGGGCTTGCCTGTGCTTTTAAGAATAACCGCATAGGTTTCCGGTTCCGACAGGACAGTACGGATGATTTCCACACTGTTCTCAACGCTGGTGTGGGGCGGCCATCCTGCGATGGGACCTATCCGATCATCCTTCGCATACCGATATAATTCTTCCGCATCCCCCTCTTCCCAGGGACGCAGTATTAAGCGTTCTGTTTCTAACTGCATATGAAATTCCTTTCTGCTCCTTGTCTGGAGGTATCCTGTAATCTGGACATATGGATCATAGCCGGCATCCTTTCGTGCTGCTATTACTCGCAAAACAGCAGCCGTAAAATGTTCTTCATCCGCTGGCTCCGTCTCCATTCAGCCATTTTGCCTTTTCTTGCTGCTGGGCTATATACCTCTTCCTTTTCCGGTCGGACTTCAATTTTGCCGCAATCCGGACATTGTTCTCGGTATATCTGACTCAAACAGAATTAGCACGTTTCACAAGCGTATTTATTGATTCACTCCTCCTCGATCTCTCCGTAATCGTATTCCAGCAGATCCTCAACCTTGCAGCCGATCACGGAAGCAAGCGATGCTACAGTTGCCGCAGCCGCCTTGTTGATGTCCCTCGTGCGCTGCTCATACTGCTGGATTGACCGATAATGCACCCCTGACCGTACTGCCAGTTCCCGTTGGGAAAGATCCCGCATCTGGCGAAGGACCTGAAGTTTTGTCGGCAGGTTTTTCCGCCGGACTATGTGATTCACCGTATCCACAAACTTTTCCTCAGCCGCTTCATGAAGGGTGGGATACAGCTTTTTAATCTCGCGTAAACTGATTACCCGCATAATCTCATGAAACGAAATGTTGGTATACCACTGGTAATAGGCCAGAATCCAACCGCACCAATATTCTGGAGAGCAGCTGTACTCCTCCCTAGAATGCGGAAAATCCTGAAACGCGCCGGTGCGTTCCAGCACTTCAATTGCAAGTTCCGTCCCGGACATCCCGGAAATAATTTTGGGAGAGCCGGTCGAAAACTGGGCAGCCAGGCCGCTTGCCAGGAACAAGGAAAAAAAATCATCCATATCCATCAAGCAGGAATTAGCGGCGTAATCTATCATTTCGCCCATACTTTGCATGGCGTCATCTAAATACAGTTTATCGTAGGCGTGGATCATCCGGTTTCAACTCCTCTCGAAGTATATCCCTCATATACAATCCATTGATGTCTTCACGTTCCAATTCTGCCTGGAATGAAGTGCGGGCATCGTCATCACGGGCTTTTCGTTTGATGTAATATTCCGTATTGTCCGCTACAACATAGGAAAGAAATTGGATCGTATCGAATGCTTTGCGGCTTTTTAGAACCACCTGTTCACCGAGTTTTCCCAGCTTCATGGCACGGAAGAGCTGCTCCAGGGATATCTCATTATTGACAAATGCTCTGGCAAATGAGAAATATGAATCATCAGCGCGATATCCGATAATGACGTCGTATCCCTCTACATCGAGCAAGTAATTTACTTTCAGCCATTCAGCGCCGCGCCGCATTACCGGTGTGGACAGGCGCAGCTTTCGATAACGCATCAATAGTGCAAGCCAATGCAGGATGGTATAGTCGGCCAGATTCAAAAGCTTTAGGCCATCCGTCTCAAGCTCATACTGATTAGCGCACCCATCGACATTTTCTGTGCACGCCCATTCTTTGGCCAATTCCAGATGTTCCGTACAATAGAAGCCCCGTCCGTAGTCATTATATGTTTTTCCTTTGCCATATTCGGGTTTCATGATAATCTCAGATGAACCGTGGTAGAGAATCTTTTTTGCCATATCATCTACCTCCCCATAAACTACTATAGAGTTTTTCCAAAACAATTATACATCTGTAGAGTCACAAAGTCAACTCTTGCGGATGGGGTAAAATGGTTCTGGAATCGGATAGGGTTATCTTCCGGCCGCTCAACGCCCTGGATGGTTCCGGTGAGTATTCTCTGGCACAGTCTGAAGCTCCGGAGCGTCAGACGCTTCTTCTGACAGATCCTGATGCAGTACTTCCTCCTCAGGAAGCATTTCTTTAGCAGTTGAGATGTGTTTTCCTCCTTTGATAAAAATGGGCACAAAAAAGCGCCTCATATCTGAGACGCTTCTCTTTAGCTAAGCTTTATTTTGTATTCCGAAGGCGGCGTTCCGCTTCCCGATACACTTCTTCATCGTCGCGAACGGATATTACAATAATCCGCATCCGCGTTTTTTCCTGGATCAGGCTATATACGACTCGGTATCCCAAGCCGCGCAGCTTGATCTTATAATAGCCGCTCAATTTGGAAGAGGCATGATTTCCAAGCGGTTTATTCCATAGTACGGCGGAAGCGGCCGTTCCGCCGTTTTGTTAATCGCTTTCAAAATCAATTTTCGGTTATAGGGATCCAATTTTTTTAAATCCCGCTGAGCCTCTTTGATATATTCGATTGTCCACATCAACTCTCAGGCTCCTTATTCAATTTCTACATCTACTTCGTCAAGCTCCGCTTGAGAAATCCCCAGTTCCTGCATCATTGCTTCCTTCGAAAGATTCTCCTCGTCCTTTGCATCTGCCATTCGACTTTCGGCCTCTTCCAATAAAATATAGTCGGATAATCTGTCCATTAAAGATATTGCTCTGGAAGTGACCCCATTTGTTAGACAGTATGGTATACTATCTAATGAATGGGGTGTTTGTTATGCCAAAAGGAGTACCAAACAA
>UQSL01000109.1 GCA_900543705.1 uncultured Oscillospiraceae bacterium | reverse complement strand
GGTATCACCACTTCTCTTAAGAAGAGAAAAGCCTGCTACGAGCTGGCAAAAAAATATGGCGTTATGATTTTGGAGGATAATCCCTATTCCGACCTGCGTGTGGAAGGGAAAGAAGTCGCTCCCATCAAGACCTTTGACGAAGAGGGGATTGTCATCTACTGCGGGACCTTCTCCAAGGTGCTCTCCCCGGGGCTGCGCGTGGGCTATATCATGGTGAACCAGGAACTTGCCGGTAAGTTGACGGTTGCAAAACAGACCTGCGACGTCCACTCCACCATCCTCTCCCAGATGATCTGCGAGCGGTTTTTAAATGCCGTTGATTTTGAAAAACACCTGGAAGGGCTGCGCACCATCTACCGACGCAAGAAAAACTTGATGCTCGAAGAAATGGACAAATGCTTTCCGCAGGATGTCCTTTCTTACACCAGGCCGGAGGGCGGGCTTTTCCTTTGGTGTACCTTCAAAGGAGATGTGGACAGTGCGGACTTTGCCGGGCAGGCAGTGCTCAAAAAAGTCGCCGTTGTGCCGGGCGCTGCGTTCCTTGCGGACGATACCGCAAAGAGCCCCTCTTTCCGCATGAACTTCTCCACACCGAAGGATGAGGACATCGTCACAGGTGTCCACACCCTTGCAGCTATTATCCGCGATTATGTCAAATAATCTTAGAAAAAGGACGGTTTGCCACATGGAACAACAATCTCAGGCCCCCAAAAAACCTATCATTTTCAGTGCTATCCAGCCTACCGGCGTCTTTACGCTCGGCAACTACCTGGGTGCGCTCAAAAACTGGGTCATGCTCCAGGATGATTTCCGCTGCATCTACTCGATTGCAGACATGCACGCCATCACCGTGCGCCAGGACCCGCAGAAATTCAGAAAGCAGATTCTTGACTGCTTTGCACTCATTCTTGCCTGCGGCATTGACCCACAACAATCGATTACCTTTATCCAAAGCCATGCACGTACGCATGCAGAACTTGGCTGGGTGCTCGACTGCTATACCCAGTTCGGGGAGCTCTCCCGTATGACGCAGTTTAAGGACAAATCGGCCAAACATCCAGAAAACATCAATGCCGGGCTGTTTACCTATCCGTCCCTGATGGCGGCGGACATCCTGCTCTACCAGACCGACCTTGTGCCGGTCGGGGCGGATCAGAAGCAGCACCTTGAGCTTGCGCGCGACGTGGCTCAGCGTTTTAACGGCATCTACGGCAACGTATTCAAAATCCCGGAAGGATACATCCCGAAGGCGGGCGCACGCATCATGTCGCTTGCCGACCCCACCAAGAAGATGTCCAAATCGGATGACAATCCGAACGGGTTTATCTCGATGCTCGACGAGCCGGACGTTATTATCCGCAAGTTCAAACGAGCAGTGACCGATTCGGATATGACGGTGCGCTATGCCGAGGGCAAGGACGGTATCAACAACCTGATGACGATCTATTCCACTGTTACCGGCAAAACTATGGAGGAAATTGAGCATGAGTTCGATGGCAAGGGCTATGGGGACTTCAAGCTCGCTGTGGGTGAGACAGTTGCCGACCACCTGAAGCCTGTCCAGGAGGAATTTAAGCGTCTGTCCGCAGACAAGGCATATCTGGAGGAGTGCTACACCCTTGGCGCGCAAAAGGCGCATTCCCTTTCCTCAAGGACGCTCGAAAAGGTATACAAGAAAATCGGGTTCGTCAAGTGCCCGTTTTAAGCATTTGAAATTGGAACCGCCCCCGGCATTTGCCGGAGGCGGTTTTATCTTCCGGACTGGTCAGGGCAGGGAACATTTGCAAGTTTTGTTTGCAAAAAACAGGATAGGCTGAAGCTGTTTCTTTTTGCAATCGGTTGACAATTCCCCCCCAAACAGGGTACTATAAGAAATGAATTTTTCTAAAAATAAGCGCATTGCGCGAAAGCGATAAAGGTGGTTACTGTATGAAAGAAATCCGTACCAGATTCGCCCCCAGCCCGACCGGCTACATGCACGTCGGCAACCTGAGGACAGCGCTCTATGAATACTTGGTTGCAAAATCCAAGGGTGGCAAGTTCCTGCTGAGAATTGAGGATACCGATCAGGAACGCTATGTCGAGGGCGCAGTCGACATCATCTACAACACGCTCAAGGAAGTTGGGCTTAACTGGGATGAAGGCCCGGATATCGGCGGCCCGGTCGGCCCGTATATCCAAAGCGAGCGCATGGGCATGTATCTCGGCTACGCCAAGCAGCTTGTGGAGAGCGGTCATGCCTACTACTGTTTTTGTGATAAGGACCGCCTGGAACAGGTGCGCCTGCTGCAAAAGGCGTCCGGCTCCGTTCCCAAATATGACGGGCACTGCCGCAACCTTTCAAAAGAAGAAGTTGAGGAAAAACTCGCTGCGGGCGTACCCTATGTCATCCGACAAAAGGTCCCCCAGACTGGAACGACGACCTTCCACGACGAGGTATTCGGTGACATCACCGTTGATAATGAGACGCTCGACGACCAGATTCTTATCAAGGGCGACGGGATGCCGACCTACAACTTTGCAAACGTAATCGACGACCACACGATGGGCATTACCCATGTCGTGCGCGGTAACGAATATCTTTCCTCCACGCCGAAATACAACCTGCTGTATGAGGCGTTCGGCTGGGAGATCCCGGTTTATATCCATGTAAGCCCTGTCATGAAAAACGCAACTGAAAAGCTCTCCAAACGAAACGGCGACGCCTCCTATCAGGATCTGCGCGCCAAAGGGTATCTGAAAGATGCTATCGTCAACTATATTGCCTTGCTTGGCTGGAGCCCGAAGGGCGAGCAGGAGATTTACACCATGGAGGAGCTCAAAAAAGAGTTCGACATCTCCGGTATCTCCAAATCCCCGGCGATTTTTGATACCGAAAAGTTAAACTATATTAACGGCGAGTATATCCGTAAGCTGAGCCTCGAGGAGTTCACCGAGGTAGCTACTCCGTGGATTCGCCAGACGGTCAAGCGGGAAGATGTGGATCTGTCCCTGATTGCAAGCGTCCTCCAGCCGCGTACCGAGGTGCTAAACCAGATTCCGGAGCAGGTGGATTTCATTGACGAACTGCCGGATTACGACCTTTCGATGTATGTCCACAAAAAGATGAAGACCAACGAGGAGACCGCACTTGCAGCACTCGAAGCGGCTCTACCAGTGCTCGAAGCGCTGGAGGATTTTACTGTGGATTCCATCCACGCGGCTCTCTTTGGGCTGATTGGAACACTCGGCGTGAAAAACGGCTATATGCTCTGGCCGGTGCGCGTCGCCGTTTCCGGCAAGCAGTTTACTCCGGGCGGCGGCATTGAAATTTGTGCCATCCTTGGCAAAGAGGAGAGCCTCAAACGCATCCGTCACGGAATTGAGCGACTCAAAAACCGATAAGTTTTATATGTTTTTAAAACCCCCGGAAAGCTGTGAACTGTGTGAACTGCCCCAGAATGTACAGACAGCACAAAAAAGCCCCTAAGTAGGAAATA
>UQSL01000108.1 GCA_900543705.1 uncultured Oscillospiraceae bacterium | reverse complement strand
TATTTCCTACTTAGGGGCTTTTTTGTGCTGTCTGTACATTCTGGGGCAGTTCAACTATCACGGGGTCTTTGCTTGACTGGTAAGGAAGACGGGAACGCGAAGAAGGGTTATGTTTCGGCCTTCTTTTTTTCCTGGGATAGGATTCTCTGGATGCTCTTTTGAGACAGAAAATATTTTTCCGCAAGCTGTGCAGTTTTCATGCCCGATTGGTAGTCGCGGTAGATAGCGGCATTTCGTATCCGGGTTTCCTGTTTGGCAGAGGTACTTTCTCCCCATGCCTTTTTGTTTGTTTCTAGCTTAGGGATGTAGATGTACTCCCCATCCGCGTATTGCTGGATTTTATCTAACAGTTCGGCCGGGAAAATATCCTGGGCCCGAAGATAGCGCATTGTGCTCCTCCTAATCCTACTCAAATTCACAGGATGAGCAAAGGCTATTTAAATTTCATGGTTTATTGGTTTTCAGAAATGCAATAGCCCCTGCTATGCATTCTTTGTCGGGTTAAGCATAAATGCGCCGTTCCTCCTCTCGCGGTGGTGTGTTCCCGTTTCATAACTGTCTTCCAGTATAGCATATTCCGCTTCACTTTCCCACCCTTAAAAATATTTCTGAAGCAAAGAGGCGGGCGGGAGTAAAAAATCTCCCCGGAAATCCCGGGGAGGGAGGTAATCCTGTCAGAGGGAAGAGGAGGCGGAGGGCTTTGCCTGTACTTTGGCAGCTTCTTTTTTCCCAAGCTCCCGCCAGATGGTAAAGAGCATGGTGACAAAACAGGCGGTACCGCCGACAAAATTTGAGATAGGCTCCGCGAGAAAAACACCGTTGACACCCAGCCCGAACAGGTGGGGCAAAAGAACGGTCAGGGGCGCCACGATCACCACTTTTCTCAACAGGGAGAAAAAGATGGCCTGCTTGGAACGCCCGAGGCCTACAGCCGTGGACTGTCCCGCCATTTGCAGTGACATCATAAAGTAGCCAAAGAAATAAATGTGCATTGAGGGGACACTTGCCTGCGTGAGCGCCGGGTCGCTGGAAAAGATACGGATGAAAAAGGTGGGGAAGAGGAACAGAATCAGCCAGGTGATGATCGTATAGGCCATACAGACGGCGGACATAAACTTGATTCCGGTCTGTACCCGGCGGTATTCCCTGGCACCGTAGTTAAAGCCAAGGACCGGCTGAGTCGCACTGGTCACGCCGCTGACCGGAGTCATGACGATTTCCCGAATCGAGTTTAATATGGTCATGACACCGACGTAGAGGTCGCCGCCAAAACTCTGGAGCGTGGAGTTGCACACGATTTGAACAAGGCTTGTGGTAGTTGCCATGATAAAGCCGGAAAGCCCGAGCCCGATAATACGTTTAAGTAGTGCAAACTCGACTCTCATGTTTTTCAGCCGCAGTTTTAAGAGTGTACGCTTACCCGTCAGAAAGGAAATCGCCCAAGCGGCGGAGACAAACTGCGCGATGACGGTGGCAAGAGCCGCACCCGACACGCCCATGTCAAAAATAAAGATAAACAGAGGGTCTAACACGATGTTGGTCACGGCGCCGAGCAGCACGGTCATCATTCCCATTCGCCCAAAGCCCTGGGCGTTGATAAAGGGATTCATCCCGAGTCCGGTCATGACAAAAATGCTGCCGCACAGGTAGATGGAAAGGTAGCTGTCTGCATAGGGAAAGGTGACGTCACTCGCCCCAAACAGGTAGAGCAAAGGCTTTTTAAAGCAAAGCACCAGGATAGTGAGCAATACTCCGGTGGAGAGGAGCATGGCAAAGGTGTTGCCCATAATCTGTTGCGCACGCTCTTCCTCTTTCCTTCCGCGCTCAATGGAAAAAAGCGGGGCCCCGCCTGTGCCAAAAAGATTTGCAAATGCCGTCACAATCGTAATGATTGGAAAGGTCAGACCGATACCGGTCAGGGCATTTGCCGCTGCATTCGGGATATGGCCGATATACATTCTGTCAATGATGCTGTATAAAACATTAATGAGCTGTGCGAAGGTCATGGGCAGGGCGAGGCGAAGGATATTACCCGGTACCGAGCCTTTGGAAAAGTCATTTTTCTGTTTGGAATCCGTCATGTCCACCGGCTTTCATCAGGATTTTGGCTGTCGGAACTTGCTTGGAGTGAAACAAAAGGATCTGCCGGACACAGGTATGCAGCCCGATAGGATATTTTGGGGCTTCTCTTACATCGGCAAGTTTTTCTTGTTAAAATTATTGTGATAGTTACTATTCTAATGATTACCGGCAGTCTGTGCAACTGTGGAAATGACGAAAACTCTGGTGCGCCTGCATCCGGTTTCAAAGATAAAATTCCCCGGCTGCTAAAACACAGCGGCCGGGGAACTGTCAAACGGTTGCTTTTGTTTTTTTCGATGGGCGGACTTCCGGTGCAAAACCGGACTTTGTAATCCGGCGCCTGAGCCATCCCCCCTGCAGATAATAGATAATAAACATCAGAGAAGTGGTTCCCCAGGTGATCGGGTAGCTGAGGACAACGGTTTCGATGGTATGGGAAATTGGGACAGCTGTGAAAATCCATACGACACGCAAAATACAGACTCCAAAGCAGGTCATCAGCATCGGGATAATGGAATCCCCGGTGCCGCGGATAGTACCTGCAAGGATTTCAATACTGACATAGGTAAAGTAGAAGGGAACAAGGGTGTGCAGAATTTTCATGCCCTCTTCGATGACAGCGACGTCTGAAGTGAACAGGCGATAGATAAACGGCCCCGCAAAATAGAGTACAGTCGAAAGCACAACGGTTGTCCCCATTGCCATTGCAAAGCAGATACGAACACTCTTGCGGATTCTGTGATATTTCTGCGCACCAAAGTTTTGTCCCACAAAGGTGGTGACCGAGGTGCCAAACGCGCCCATCACCATCCAGAACAGGGAATCGATCTTCCCGTAGGCGGTCCAGGCCGCGACGACATTGGTACCAAAGGTATTGATGCTCGACTGAATAATGATATTTGAAGCGGAATACATGACTGACTGCAATCCGGCCGGCAAACCGATTCGGGTGATTTCCTTGAGAATGGGGATGTCAAAGCAGATTTTCCTCGGGTCAAAATGATACGATTCCTCTGAGCGCCATAGGGAAATCAGAATCAAGACGGCACTGACCGCCTGAGAGAAAAGGGTTGCAATTGCCGCACCCATCACCCCCCAATGAAAGCCGGCGACGAATAATACATCAAGCACGAGGTTTGTGATACAGCAGACAATCAGGAAATAAAGAGGATGCTTGGAATCCCCAATAGCACGGAGGATACCTGTACCCATGTTATAGATGAGAGGAAAGATGATGCCGCCGAAATAGATACGGAGGTATATGGTGGAGTTTTCCATAATATCTTCCGGTGTACCCATTGCCTGTAGGGCGGATGGTGCGAAAAGCAAGCCTGCCACAGTGAAAACCGCTCCCATAATTAAGCAGAGTGCAGCAGCTGTATGAACGGCCCGGCTGACCCTATCATGCCGTGCAGCCCCGTAAAACTGAGAGATGACGACAGTTGCACCCGAAGAAAGCCCGACAAAAAAACCGATAAAGGTGTTGATGAGAACACTGGTAGAACCACCGACTGCGGCAAGCGCCTCTTTTCCTACAAACTGGCCGACGATGATGGCATCCACGGTGTTGTACAGTTGCTGAAAAAAGGTTCCGAACAGGATGGGAAAAAAGAAAATCAAGAGCTGTTTCCAGATGACACCATTGACAATTTCGTTGTCTTTGCTCACTGCCTGTGGCACTTCAAATACCCCCATTCTATTTAATGAAAAAAGAGCTGAATCCCATTATAACATAAATCGAAGAAAAGATAAGACAGTCTGTGAAAATCGATTAAAATCAGCGTTATTTACAAAATCTTCAGCTATTTCTGACACAGGAGGCATAGAACAGGCGATAAAAAATCCCCTAGCCATATGTGAGCATTGAACAGGACCAGTAAAAACGGACCATGGACAATACCCCCTGATGTAGGAAAATAGAAGTACTACATCAGGGGGTATTGTCATGTCCAAA
>UQSL01000107.1 GCA_900543705.1 uncultured Oscillospiraceae bacterium | reverse complement strand
TATGGCGGGCACTTTGATAGGGATAGCGGAGGGAAGGATTGGTGAGCGGGACATCCCGCAGATTATCGAGTCGGGTGAGCGCAGCCGCGCCGGAGTGACGGTACCGGCACATGGACTGTATTTAAACCGCGTTTTTTATCAGACACGGGAGTTTGAAACAATTACCGGGAGGTGAGGAAGATGTCGACCATTACCGATCTGCGCAGGGAACGAAAGCGCCGCAACCGCAGGCGGATGCTCAAGATTTTGTTTGTCGTGGTGCTACTGGTTGCAGCGGCTGCGGGCAGTGTATTCCTCTATGAGAAATACCTAAAAAATGGGGACGGCCTTCCGGGACTCGAGCAAAACGAGCTGAATGTATCCTCCTCGGCCTTGGGAACCGCAAGTACGACGAAGGGCATTGCCCTGTCGGGCGGTGAGCCGCAGGAGATCTACTCCTTTGACGGCTCCATCGGCGTTCTCACGGATTCGGAATTTGTGGTGTATTCCGCTAACGGAAAGAGCACTTTGAACTATAAGCATGGCTTCAATAAGCCGCAGGTGCATATCACAGGCCCCTATGCCCTGCTGTATGATGCGGGCGGGAAAAAAGCAGTCATCCTCTCCAAAAACCGGGTGGTGCTGGAAAAGGAGCTGGAACAGTCGATTTTGTGCGCCGCCGTTTCCAAGGATGGTTATTTGGGCGTGGCAACAGCAGCCTCTTCCTTTGGTACGCAGTTTTCCGTCTACGATACGACACAAACAGAGATTTTTAAGTGGTATACTTCTGATTATCAAATCCTTTCCCTCAGTTTTTCGGACAGCAAAGGTGCTGTGGCAAACTGCATTGGTGCAAAAAACGGGGAGAAGCTTTCCATCCTCTACACCTTCCAGTTTGACAAACAGGAGCCGCTTGCGAAGTCTGAGGTACCGGGTTCTCTGATTTTAACTACGGATTACTCGTCCGGCCAGGTTTTCGCCGTGGCGGACAACAAGTGCCTGGTGATGAACAGCAAGGGGGATATCAGCGGGGAATACGCCTATGGCGATAACGCCCCGGTACTGATTGCAAAATCCTCCGGCGCCTACAAGGGTGTTGTACTGCAGCACTATGCCAACAACCGGGAGATGGCTTTGGTGGTTCTTGATGGTGCCGGTAAGCAGAAGGTAAGTATCCCGGTGTCGGATGTCCGGGACGTCTACATCGATTCCGATAAAATTTATGTGTTGTCGGAAAAACTGACCTGCTATGACCTTGCTGGAAATAGAATTTCCGAGCAGGCGATAGACGGCAGCGCGCATAAAATCACGATTGTAAATGGGAAAGTCTATCTGTGTACCCTGTCCTCTCTGGAGCGGGTACAGATGGAGGCTGTGGCGAGTTCGCAGCCATAACACTACCGGGAGGAACAGCATAATGACATGGTTTTCTATCTGTCTGGATATTGCCGTAGTCCTGCTCATCATCGGCGGGGGTTTTAAGGGGAGAAGAGATGGCTTCTTAAAATCTTTGATTTTGTTTGTGGGCTCGCTTGCCTCTCTGATTATCGCGGGCTATCTCTCCCATTGGTTTTCCGACTGGCTGTATGATTCTTTCCTGCGGGAAAAAATTGCGGCTTCCGTTCTCGAAGCCATGCAGAATACAGGCGCAGAATCGCTGAAAACCTCTCTGCAGGGAGTGCTTCCAGCCATCGGCGGGCTGCTTGGGATGATTGCCAAGGCCTTTAACTTCACCTCCCTGCAAATCAGTGCGGATCAACTCAAGCAGGCATTGACTGGGAATTTGGAAGGGCTGTCCGGCACCCTGACGGATCAGATTTTCGGGCCGCCGGTCAAGGGATTGGTGGCCGTCATCGCGTTTGTCGTGCTCTTTGGCCTGTGTATGATTGTGTTCCGGCTGATTGGAAGGACTTTGCAGGCGGTAAATAACGTACCGGTCGTCGGGGGAATCAACCGGCTGCTCGGCATGGTGTTCGGGCTTGCAAACGCAGCGTTCTGGCTTTTGGCGCTCAGCTTCCTATTCTACCTGGTCATGCGGATGCTCCCGGCATCCGAGCTGTTTAGCCGGCAGACGTTGGAGAGTACTTGGCTGTTTGGCTGGGTGTACTTCCACAATCCACTGGTTTCCTTGTTTTCCTAGGGGAAATGGGGAATTTATTTACAAATTCCCCGCAAAAACGCAATAATACACAGCTATAATAAATGTTGGCCCTTTGCCAAAATGGTCATCAACGCGCCGCAAAAGGCGCATATAAATAAATGAGGGATGCGGTTTTAAGCAGGCATCCCGTGCGGGGACGGCGAACGTCTCCTGCGGATGGAGGGGACTCAATGCTTTGTTCAAGATGTAAAAAAAGGATGGCGGTCGTCTTTGTCTCCCGGATGGATGGGACTGAGACGAAAAACGAGGGCCTTTGCCTGAAATGCGCAAAGGAACTCGGGATTAAGCCGGTTAACGATATGATGGATCAGCTCGGGGTAACGGACGAGGATTTGGAGAACATGAGCAGCCAGCTCATGGGGTTCATGCCGCAGGATTCCGAGAACCTCCCGGATGGGGAGGAGGACGAGGACTTTGAGATGGGCGGGGCGCAGACCTTCCCGTTTTTACAAAACCTTTTTGGAAAGGAACCTCCTGCCTCACAGCCGAAGGAATCCCAGACCGGGGAAAACAAGCAGACACAGAACAAATCGAAAAAGAACGCGAAAAAACGAAAATTTTTGGAAAATTACTGTACCAATCTGACCCAAAGGGCCAAGGATGGTAAAATCGACAATATCATCGGCAGGGATAAGGAAATCTACCGGATTGTGCAGATCCTCTCCCGCCGTACCAAAAACAACCCCTGTCTCATCGGAGAGCCGGGCGTAGGCAAAACCGCGATTGCAGAGGGTATTGCCCTGCGCATTGCGCATGGCGAGGTCCCGTTTCGCCTGAGCGATAAGGAAATCTATCTGCTCGATTTGACGGCGCTCGTCGCCGGGACCCAGTTTCGGGGCCAGTTTGAAAGCCGCGTCAAGGGCCTGGTGGACGAGGTCAAGGCGGAGGGAAATATCATCCTCTTTATTGATGAGGTCCACAACCTGGTGGGTACCGGGGATTCTGAGGGTTCGATGAATGCGGCGAATATTTTAAAGCCTGCGCTCTCCCGCGGGGAAATCCAGGTCATCGGCGCGACCACCTTTAACGAATACCGTAAGTACATTGAAAAGGACGCGGCGCTCGAACGGCGTTTTCAGCCGGTCACGGTCAACGAGCCGACCATCGACGAGACAGTCGAGGTGCTCAAAGGCATCAAGCAGTACTATGAGGTGCACCACCGCGTACACGTCAGCGACGGAATACTCAGGCAGGCGGCGAGGCTGTCGGAACGCTACATTACCGACCGCTACCTGCCGGATAAGGCCATCGACCTGCTCGATGAGGCGTGCGCCTGCTGCTCGTTGCGCCACCAGGAGCTGACCGATTATGATAAACTCAACGCGAGGATGCATGAGCTGACAAAACAGGAAGAGGAACTCGAGCAGGCCAAGGAGATTGACTACCAGAAGCTCGCCGAAGTCAAAGCGGAGCTTCTGCGCACTAGGGAATCTGCAAAGCAGATGGAAGGGCAGATTTCCGGGATTGAGGTTGACTTGGATGATTTGGCAAAGGTAATTGAACTGTGGACCGGGATTCCGGCGTCCAAAATTCAGGAGAACGAGCTGAAAAAGGTCGCCCATCTGGCGGATGCCCTGCGGAGAAAGATTATCGGCCAGGATGAGGCAATCGATTTGATTGCCAAGGCCATCAAGCGCAGCCGGGTACAGATAAGCCCGCGCCGCCGCCCGGCCTCCTTTATCTTTGTGGGGCCAACAGGCGTCGGAAAGACAGAGCTGGTCAAGGTGTTGGCTGAGGAATTGTTTGACTCCACCGATCCGCTGATCCGCCTGGACATGTCCGAGTTTATGGAAAAGCATGCGGTTTCGAGAATAGTCGGTTCCCCTCCGGGTTATGTCGGCTATGACGAGGCGGGGCAGCTCACAGAGAAGGTGCGCCGCAAGCCCTACTCGGTCATCCTGTTCGATGAAATCGAGAAGGCGCATCCGGATGTGATGAACATCCTGCTGCAAATCCTGGACGAGGGCAAAATTACCGACGCGCATGGGCGGGTGGTCAACTTTGAAAACACGGTCATCGTAATGACCTCCAATGCGGGTTCCAACCGTGCGTCAAACGGCGTCGGCTTTAACCGTGATATGGCGGACGTCACCAAAGAAAACGCGATGAAAGGGCTCAGGGAGTTTCTTCGCCCGGAATTTTTAAGCCGTGTGGATGAAATCGTGGTGTTCCGC
>UQSL01000106.1 GCA_900543705.1 uncultured Oscillospiraceae bacterium | reverse complement strand
TAAGCGGTGCCGAAGATACTTGGCGGGTGACCGCCTGGAAAAATAGGTCGATGCCGATACCAGAAAAGACTGTCAAAATGACAGTCTTTTTTGTTACTATTTGTAGAACATTCGTTTGATTATGGTATGGTGTTTCATTTGCTATATTGATCGTATATGATAGCTCAAAGTGATGTACCCCCTCTGTTTTAGCAATCCGTCAAAACAGAGGGGGAGTTCCGTTGTTATTTCTTTATCCCGGAAATAATGTAGAATTACGGGGTATCCGCAAGGATATCGATAGCAAAATACGGCTCAAACACTTTTGGCTGATCTTTTATCAGCATCTGTGCAATCATACTGAATTATGAAAATATCTAATGTGAATTTTTTAAAGAAATGACAGAAAACACGATGGGTTTTGTACACATTTGTTGATTGAACCCGTGATATTATTTTGATAAAATGGACATATACTTTGATTTAATAAAATGATTTTCTGTGAGAAATGCAGTAATAACTTTGCGGAAAGATTCTCCCGCAGTGGCCTAGCAAGAGATGGGCGGAGACCGGTGTGTAACTGAAACGGGGGGAAGCGGGCAACTATTTTTCTGGCACTGGGCAATGCGGTATATCCAACGGCGGGGCGGGGTCTGTATTTATTATTTAATTCGGATTTTTTATGATGTGCCATAAGTAGTTCGGTTACAGCGAAAGCTTAGTCGTGATGTAGATAACCAGCTTGTTGGGAAGGAAGGTATCGGTCAGGTAGCTAGTCAGCAGTTGGGAAATCATGTTGGCGAGTGCGCACACGGCTGTGAGCTACCCTTCCATGGCCTGCTGTACGCTGCTCGCGGTGGTTGGATTTGTCCTGTTTTTTATTAGTATGCCGCTCAAACCGGAGCCGCAGGCGCAGTCAATACCAGCCGCGCACTCATAATTTAGGCACCTGTGCATAAAAATAGGATAGCAGACAGCCATGTCCGCATTTGAAAGACATCTGGATGGATACTGTCTGTCTGTATTACACCGGCTTTCCGGTTTTATAACAAAAACGGGAAAACGAATGGCAAGACCAAAAGGGACGTGCTATACTGTAACCAGGACACCCATGGCGGAAGAAAGGGCAAGATGCCAAAAATCCTTTGGGTGGGACTAGGCGGCGCGTTGGGCTCTGTGATGTGATACCTGCTTTCTTTTATTCCAATTAAGGGAAGCTTTCCGGTTGTGATGCTGACCATTAATATGGCCAGGGGCGTTTTGATTGACGCTGTGGTCTGAGCGGCGTCCCACGGCTTTCTCTGAAAATTAAGTGCTGTTTTTAAGTAGGCGTCGGCGGAGGCTTTACGACTGTTTCGACGTTTTCTCTGGAATGCTGGCCCGGTAATGAGATGCGCTGGCCGTCAGGGTGAATTCGGAACAGAAAAGGCAGTCTAATCTTTACAAGCAAAGGGCGGTCTAATCCCTATGCAGCTTAGAAATAGGCGGAATCCCCTGGAAAGGAGCGGACAGAATTGCAGGGCATTTTTACCGCAATCATCAATATGGCTCTAGCAATGGCTATTACGCAGCTAGCGGTTTTAGCTGTACGTCTGCTGGGAGCCAGATTCCTGTCGGCAAGAGTCCGGTATTCCCTTTGGGGGATTGTCCCGCTGGCTGCTCCCACGGCTCTTTTGGATATGCCGTTGATTTCCGGTCCTTATCTCGGCCTGGCTGGTCAACTGTGGGGACTCATCGCTGCCCTGGTTCTCTTTTTACAGTTGTTTTTCCTGTTTCGTCAATATGTCCAACTTCGGGGAAGCCGAAAAATCAGCAGCCGGATCTTTGACATCTGTATCAGGGATTGCAGGGCCGAACACACGGCAGTGGTGCTTACACGCTCGAATGCAGTGGATATCCCGATTACCTGGGGGCTGTTTTCCAAAAAGATTTTGCTGCCCCAAAATATAGATACGGAAGATACTTCTTTGATGTACCATCTGTGTTGCAAGGAGCTTTTCCACGCCAAACGCTCCGATAACCTGCGCGTTATGATCTTCCGGGTGTTCCAGGCGATATTCTGGTTTAATCCGCTGATGTGGCTTTGCTATCCACTTTACCTGCATGACATGGAGGATTCCTGCGATGAATTGGCGCTGCGGGCGTCAGATAAGATAAAAACAGAGGAATATCTGCGGATGATTGAGCTTTCACAGGCATCCGGCAGTAAACCGAATGAGGAAATCAGGGTCCGCTTGTTGCCCTATGGACAAAGATACGGAGCTCGGCGCCGGGAAAAAATCAAAACCGCCTGCAAGCCGAGGAAGCATCCGGTTTTTTGGACGGTTACAGCCGTGATTCTCGTAGTGGGTGCCGGCGCCGGTGGATATTTTCTGCGAAGCCCGATACTTTTGATGGGTTCGCATGTCTCCTTTGACGGACAGGTGGGAAAGAATATCTCCCGGATGGACCGTTTTTGCACCAATATCAAAAACGGAACCAGCGATGCGGTTGAACTCCTTATCACTGCTGACGGAGGAAAGATAAAATACAACCTGCTGTTTCAGGAGGGGGGTTTGATCTGCCGGATTCAGGAGCCCGGCAGCAAGGCATATTTCCACACCTATTCTAGGATTACCCGGACTCAGCAGGATGGCATGGTGTATTACAGCTTGATTTCAGATACTGAAAAACGGGAGCTTCTCGCTGCACCCGATGAGGGGACCAGAGAACAAATTGAGGAAAATCTGGAGCTGTTTTTTGAAAAGTTTAACTCCCTGATGGATCATAAAATCGGACAAATCAACGTGACAAACCTGAAAACCATCTACTCGGGCAGTACGGATAACATGATTCGAGCTTCTTCACAGGCGGCTTACCTCTATAATTATGATGCGGTGCAGAAGGAAAAGGTGACGATGCTCAAGGACAATACTGTGGTGAGTACTACTGCCTCAGCAGGCGAACTCCGCCTGGTACAGGATTCGATTGAGAGCACTTTTGGAACGGTGGGAACCTACCGCAGGGACTATGATGAAGAGGCTGCAAAATACATGTTCGGCGACCTGTTTCATTTCTTCCGTACCGCAATGAAAGAGGAGTACCTGCAAAATTCCAACATTACCGTGCGGTCAGATCGCAAAATCAGCAACATCACCTTTACATTCAACTCCTTTTTTGAAGAGGAGTGCGCAGACCTGTTCGGAGAAGAAATCCCGGGCATAGACAATGTCCGGCCTGAGGGCACACTGCATACGACGCTGGAAATCAAGTTTGATAGCTTTGAAAATATCCAGAGTATGACCCTGCGCCGGTATTGCGGGGAAAATGAAGAATCCATGCACCTACGCACCGCCATTTATGATTTTTCCATGGTGGGCCAGGAGGTGGACCTGTACAAGGAAGTGGACTTGACCAGTTTTAAACGGGCAAACCTTTTGCTCGAAGAACTGGCGGACATCTCTCCGTCTTCCATCTGGGCGCAGGGAATTGTAGAAGGAACGGACCAGACCTATTTTTACTTTGACAGCCCGGATAAGATTCTCCAGTTCGTCCAGCTTCTTACCGACTTGGGGCTGAGTATCCAGGGGGACGGTTCCGTCAAGGAAAGTACCCCGATTTTAACGGTGAAAGCAGGGGATATTACCTTGTATCTTTCTAAGGACCAAAAACAGGTGACCGTGGAATCCGGAAAGAATCGGGCGACATTCTCTACCCAGATGGTAGCCTATCGTTATATCTGCAACTGGCTGGTGCAAAACGCACAACAGTAGAAAGGAGGCGAAGGGATGAAATTTAAAGCCAAAATCGAGGGATGGTGCTATATCCTGCTGGCAGCAGTCGCGCTCGATGCGGTCTATTTCGGATATCAAGCGGTAACGTCGGAATCCATAGGGGCGGGAATGCTCTGCGCCGGTTTTTCTCTGATTTTGCTGCTTTTATTTGTCCCTTACTGCTTTTTTACCTACTATTTGCTCAGGGAAAGGGATTTGTACCTGCACATCGGATTATTTCGCAGACTCTCCCTGCCCTACGAATATATTATCAGCGCAAAGAGAATCCGGGGCGGCACGTTTGCCCTCAACCCCCTGAGCCTGGCCCGTTTTGAAATTGCCTACCGCAGACAGGGCGGAGAAATTGGAGCGGTCATCGTGACGCCGGAACATCCGGACGTCTTTATTCGCGAGCTGCTCAAGAAGAATCCCCATATCGACACCACAGATATTCCTCCGGCTCAGCCGGGCAAGGGCATTGATATTCCGTTTCCTCCGGTTGTGCCTCCGTCCTCCAAAAAGGCACCGGAAACAGCTGCAAGGTGCAAACATCCCAAAAGAGAACAATAAACGCAGGCGGAGCAAAATTGAACTGCACCCCATTTGTTAGACAGTGTGGTATACTATCTAACGAATGGGGTGT
>UQSL01000105.1 GCA_900543705.1 uncultured Oscillospiraceae bacterium | reverse complement strand
AAACCATGTCTCTTTTTATCCCTTTTTCAATTTGCGCAATTTATCTTACCTTATCTGGATTAAGTCTGGCACAAATCAAAGGGTTCGTCAAACGAAAGAATCGAAAAGCCCGGCTTATAGCCAACGGATATATTCCACAGCCCAAAGGACGGCCTCGCAGGCCCCCGCAAACCGAGGCAGAAATCAAGGACAATGAGATTGTTCGCCTGAAAATGCAGGTGGAGCTGCTGCAAAGTTTTCTGTCCGAAGCTGGAAGGAGGGGAAGCTGAAATACCGGTTCATTGAGAAATTTCGCGATAAATATCCCATTAAGACCATGTACCATGTCTTCGAGGTTTCCCGCAGCGGGTATTACGCCTGGCAAGAACGTCAGGGGAAATCTGCAAAAGATCAATGGTTGGTCGATCTGGTAGCAGAATGCCTACAATTTCGAGCGCATTAATTTGAAATACGGCCTCACTCCCTTTGAAATCAGGAGCAAGGCCGTGTAATTCTTCGCTTTTCTACGACAGGGTTCTTTTTTCTTTGTCTATTCATCGGGGAACAGTCCAAAACGAACGGATGGCTTTTATTTTACAGCTTTTGTATGGGCGAGCAGCTTTTGTATCATCAACTGCTTTGCGTATTCAATACTGTAGCATGGTGTATCATCCATATCAATGTACCGAACAGCTTCCTGATAGTCATGAAGAGTAAAGGTATCCGTCGGTAAATCCAGGATAATTCCAGCCTGATCAGGCGTGATGGAAATGTAATGCAGCTGAGAAATATATTGGCAGCCTAGTCTGTCAGAAATATAATCTAATAAATCCATCGAATCTCCTCTTTCCTCCCAAAATTCGTAAAAAATACCGAAAATGCAATTTCATTTTAGCATACTATGAACCAAAAATCAACACTGATAACTTAATTTGAACTAATTAGTATCTGTATATTTTTGGTCATTGCTCTTAAACTAAATTTGGGTGATAACGATGAGCATAGATTACCACGCCGTCGGGCGGAGAATCAAGGAATTGAGAAAAGCCGCAGGAAAAACGCAGGATGACCTTGCGGAAGCTCTCATGGTTTCAGTCGGCTATGTCAGCCAAGTGGAACGGGGAGTTACCAAGGCGGGTCTTGAACATCTGTGCGAAATAGCAGATTATTTTTGTTGCGATGTCATTGTGCTGCTGACGGGAACAGTCTCCACACAGCCGGATTATCTTTCAGAGGAACTGCAGGCTGCCTACCAAAAAATGAGTCGAAAACAGAGAAATATGCTGTTGGAATTTGCACAGATTCTTTTGAAATACTAAAATGAAAAATTCAATTGCCGGAGTTTTTTGTAGTCCACAGGTAGTTTTTCAGTTTGTTATGCTGGTGTGGAGGTACTGAAATAAGCGGCTGACTGGAAGTTCTCTCTTACCAATAAACAATCTGGAAACATGATTTGACCTTACTGTCATTCTAGATATATAAAAATCCCGGTGCTTTAAGCACCGGGATTTTTGCCGGGGATCATTCAGAAAATATTTCATGAAAATTTTTTGCAAACCAGATGTCCTGCACACAAAAGGATTTCCCATTCAAGTAGGTGAGAATGCCTGCATCGGTGGTAAAACAAAAGTCCAATCGATAAGAATACAGCAGCTGCTGCCGTATTCCGGCGAGATTTCCCTTTTCAAGCTTTCCATATTTGCCATCACCCACAAGCGGATGACCCATATACGCAAAGTGGGCTCGAATTTGATGGGTACGTCCTGTTTTCAAGTCCACCTCCACCAGACTGTAGTTTTTTGTCTCTTCCAGCACACGGTAAGCAGTGATAATCGTACGGTTGTCCGGTGCTTTCCGGTTGCTCACCATTACGGTGTTAGTGGTCTCGTCCTTTTTCAGGTAGGCTTTCCACTCCCCATTTTTTGAATCCAAAATTCCCCGGACAACACAGAGGTAAAGCTTTCTGAGTTCTCTGTTTTTGATTTTCTGGTTGAGAATCCGAAGGCTTTGAGCATTTTTCGCCGCAATGACAATGCCACCGGTATTCCGGTCGATTCGGTTGCAAAGAGCTGGGGCGAAGGAATGTTCCTGCTCAGGCCGATATTCTCCCTTGTTGTAGAGATAGTGCTGAATGCGGTGAATCAGGGTATCTTCACTTCCACTCTCGTCTTCGTGGACTACAAGGCCGGGATGCTTATTGACGAGAAGGATATTGTCATCCTCATAGACAACGTCAATCGTGGGAGGTGCGACGAGAAAGGGCAGGGCGAGAGGGGTATCGCCGAAAAACTCATCATTGATATACAAATCAACGATGTCTCCCGGCTGCAGCCGGGTTGAGATTTCACAGCGTTTGCCGTTTACTTTAATCCTTTTGAGACGGATAGATTTATAGAGCAGGGATTTAGGCAGGCGTTTGACTGCCTTGGACAAAAACTTGTCCAAGCGCTGGCCTGCATCGTTGGCACCGATTTTAAAGGTTCTCATGAAAATCTCCCCTGTATCAGAATGCTTTTAAGTATAACACACCTTTTTTCACTTGAGAATACTTCTTTTCAAACCATGAAAAATAGGCTATAATAGCTGCAAAAGCAGCTAAAAATTTATTTTCGTGGCCCGCCTGCGGCGCTGGCCATAATATCATTCACGTGAAACATTCATGTTAAGATATTTGCCTTTTTTTCGGCTGAGATGATTCATCGGTGCTGCTGCGGGTGATTATAACAGTTATGTTCCATGAGGATTTTGGAAAAGGAGAGAATGAAATGCCGGATAATGTACATGCCGGTCATCGCGACCGGTTTCGGGAACGCTTTTTACAGCAAAACGGCCGTGACATGCAGCCGCATGAGCTGTTGGAGCTGCTCTTATATTATGCGGTACCCCGCAAAGATACCAATCCCATTGCCCATGAACTGCTCCGGGCGTTCGGAGGTTCTATTTCTGCGGTGTTTGACGCCCCGATCCAGCGATTGGAAGAAATTCCGGGCATTACACACAATACAGCCGTGCTGATTAAACTGATTCCCGTCCTCGCCAAAAACTATTTGACAGACAAATCGGACATAGGGACAACTTTACGCAACGCGGATGATTTTGGCCGTTATTTTCTTCCGCAGTATGTCGGCAGTGTGAACGAAGAAATCCATGCTATTTGTCTGGACAACAAATACCGGCTCATTCAGGCACAGAGAGTCTATGAAGGCAAGGTCAATGCAGTCGAAATCTCTATCCACAAAATCGTGGAGTTTGCGCTGCTCAATAAAGCGAGCGGCATTGTTATCGCTCACAACCATCCAAATGGAATTGCAATCCCCTCCAGTGCAGACATTGAGACAACAATGAAACTGGCGGAGACTCTGTCTGTCTTTCATATCAAGCTGCTCGACCACATTATCGTGGCAGGAGACGACTTTGTGTCGCTTGCTGAATCCGGGATATTAACTTCTTATTTAAAACGATAGACATATGGTTTTTATGTTTTCATCAGGCTTTTTTCGGGCAACCTATCATCAGGGCTTGATAGTCCCAGTAAGAAAGTATACAATCGATATGATGATGGTTAGTGAAAACTAACTTAAAGGAGGAATTGAAATGAATCAAAAACTGGTTCTCATCCGGCATGGGGAAAGTGAATGGAACAAAGAAAACCTGTTTACCGGCTGGACGGACGTCGATCTCTCAGAACAGGGAAGAAAAGAAGCCACACAGGCCGGCATCACACTCAAGGAAGCCGGCTTTGATTTTGATATCTGCCATACATCCTATCTGAAGCGGGCAATCCACACCTTGAATTTGGTACTGGAGGGGCTTGACCGGGAATGGCTTCCGGTTATGAAAACCTGGAAACTTAATGAGCGCCATTATGGAGCACTTCAGGGACTGAACAAGGCGCAAACCGCAGAAAAATACGGGGAAGAGCAGGTGAAAATCTGGAGGCGTTCCTTTGACGTGTGCCCGCCGGTTCTGAAAGAATCCGACCCGCGAAGTCCCCGAAACCAGGTTCAGTACCGGGGAATCGATAAAGAGAAGCTCCCGCTGACGGAAAGCCTGAAGGATACAATTGCCAGAGTAGTTCCGTATTTTGAGTGCAGTATTAAACCGCAGATGGAAGCGGGAAACCGAGTGCTCATCGCGGCACATGGTAATTCTCTGCGCGCACTTGTAAAATACTTCGAAGGCCTCAGTGAGCAGGAGATTGTGGAGGTAAATATCCCAACCGGTATCCCTCTGGTCTATGAGTTTGGCGAGGACTTTCAGGTTTCAAAAAAATACTATCTTGGAGACGAAGAACTGATGAAACAGAAAATGGAGAGCGTCGCAAAACAGGGCAGTGTGAAAAAGTAAACTCTGTAAAAAACTCCCTTATGGATGTTTCCATAAGGGAGTTTTTTGAGTCTGTATGCTTCTTTATTTGAGGAAGCCGGAAACAATTTTCGCTTCTGCCTCTTCTTCAGAAAGCCCAAGAGTACGCAGCTTTAAAATCTGCTCACCCGCAATTTTCCCAATGGCTGCCTCGTGAATGAGCGCAGCATTATCATCATTTGCCGTCAGCTCCGGAGCCGCACTGACCATACCATGATCTGCGATAATGGCGTCACA
>UQSL01000104.1 GCA_900543705.1 uncultured Oscillospiraceae bacterium | reverse complement strand
AACGCTATCGCTCCCCTCGGTTACCACACGCTTAGCGTGTGGTTTAGGGGGATAACAAAAGGCGCCCCGCTAAAATGCGGGACGCTGTATTTTCGGTCCACACTTTCTGCCAGATGGCGTGGAAATTCTCATGGATCCGCTTGTTTTTCACTTTTCTCGCTGAAACTACCAGAGTTTGCCCCAACTGCTTTTTTCGCGGATATACTCGGAAATCCACATTCACTCGGGTCAACAGAGCGATAGGCTTCTGCAAATGGAGTCGCTCCCCGTTAGATGCACTTGGCAAAAAATTATTCGGTATGAACCCAGCTGAAAATCTTTTGAGGCTTTACTCCACAGCGGACAGCGTACTTTCAAAATCGCCGGTTTCAGCTTCCGGCGCGCTGCTCAGTGAGTCATAGGGGGACTGGGATTTATCGACCGTTCCACTCCCGCGGGAGAGCTCTCTCCCCTTGGCGTATTCGCGGATATAATCCGCAAACGCCTGCGTCTTGCCTTTTCCAATGTAGAACATTTTGCCCGTACCGAGCAGGTTTGTTTGTAGATAACCATCCTCTGTGATGGACAAGGCAATGTTGTCATAGCCTAGAACATGCAGGTTGATGCTGATGGTCATCATTTCCGCGCCATATTCCCGGTCCTTGGCCAACGGTACCCGGGTGGAATCGAGCAGCAGTGCCCACACTACATCCGACAGGTCCTCCATGGTGTATTCCATCTGGATAAGCTCCCCGTTTTTCTGTTCCTCACAGTAAATGTTGCCGAACGTGAGTGTTTCTTTCAAGTTGAGCGAGTCGATTAAATCCCCCAGCGTGTTTGGCTTATAAGAGGGATTAACAAAGACATAAAACCCGTCGTAATCCTCATACCGTACGGCAATCGCACAGCGGGTAGAGATGTTTTTGATTTCAAAGAGCTCCGCGTCGATTTCATGCTTTTTTTTCTGGGAATCCACCTCGATCATTTCTACGGAAGAAATCAAGTTTCCAATCTGTTCTACTGAAATTTTCCGCACCTGGCTCTCATAGATGTCTCCACCGAGCGACACCCTCGGATATTGCTCCGAAATGCCGAGCTGGCTCCACTTAGGGGTCGAATTTGTATCAGAGCTGTCGGAAGATACCGATGGGAATACCGAGGGAATAATGGGGGGACGAATTAATAGTTTCGGCACCCCGGCGGCAAGTGTGACAATCAACAGGCACAAAAAGCCGATAAAGGCATACTGTCCGGTACGAAGTGCGGTGTTTGGATTGTCCCGCATTTGATGTATGCTCTGCGCCAGCTGCTTGAGGCACTGCTGGGAGGGACGCATCTGAGGCTTCATGTGTTTCAGGTAGTCTTTCAAGTCTGCCGCCGCATCCGGAAGCTTTTCATAGAGCTTTTTGCGTCCCTGCGTCAGCAAGATGCGTACGCTTTCAGCCGGTTTGAACAGATGTCCGCCAATTTCCTCGCAGGTCATTCCCTCCCAAAACGAGAGGTACAAAACTGCACGCTGAGTGATGGGGAAAGAACAGAGGACGGTGAAAAGCTCGTTTTCTTTTTTTCTCTGAAAACAGGTTTTTCCGGGATCCGGTTTTTCAAAAAGTACCGGAAGTCTATTGCAAAAATGTATAACAGAACGGATCATCCAGGTTTTCCGGGATTCCTCCCTGTGAAAGGTTTTGTTTTTCTTCTGGTACTCAGCAAATACCTTTTGATATACGGTATCCGCCTGGACCGGCCCCCCGGTACAGGTCAGTGCAAGCCCATAGACAAGCCCCGTATAGCGGTCAAGCACAGACTCCAAAGTCTCTGTTTTCTGCTGTGGCATGGGCTTTCACCCCTTTCCGGCCGGTTTTGTTCATGGATTATTCTCTGCGGGAGGAAACTCCCTGTGAAAAAATCTAGGAAATACAATCATAATCGTTTTAAAGATAACATATGAATATGAAGTAACTATGAACGATTAGGATTCTAATAAATGGCGTGTGGACGCCGAAAGGACAAGCTTACTGCCCTTGTCAGGCCGGATTTTTTCCATATATCATTTTTCTCGCACAAAGAAAATAGAATCATGGAATTGTTCCTGGCTTGTTATCACACGACGGGGGCCGGACGTTTGCAGCCATCATCTAAAGTGACCAGACCATTTGGTTCCCGGAGGAGGATTTAAACCACCGCACCACCCTCAATAGTAAAAATATTAATTTGGATATCTACGGCAAACGGGCTTTCCGGAATTTCTTCCGAAAAGCCCGTTTGCTCTTGATTTTTACTGGGACAAAACGCTTGGACACTATTTTCTCACAATGATTTGAGTACACGGTCACGGGGTAATCACAAATTCATTTTTGTTATCTATCCAAATATATCTCCTAAGATTCATTCTGTTTTAATATTGCCATAAATTTTTGTTTATTCATGGGCGGCAGACAACTATGATTCTGGCATACATAAAAAGTTGTTTGTCCATCCAGCAGCTTATATTCCTCCGTCGCCTCATCCAGAATCTTGACAATGCTGTTGGAAGGGACAAGAAAAGGAAGTTCACCCAAATCATCCTCTTTTCTGACAACGGTAATCATAGTCGGCGGTTCAAGGTAATCGGAAAGTGCTGTTAAAAACATGGCATATCCGGCAGGATATTTTTCCGCTTCACCCGACATATATTCAAGCTGCTTTTGCAGGATCTCTTCCGTCTTTTCATTCGGAATGAGGTCATTCAGCCGCACAAGATTATATGCCATCAAAGAGTTACCGCTGGGAATTGCTCCGTCATAGCATTCCTTTGGACGGAAAATCAGCGTTTCATTTTCTTTGCCGTAAAGGTAAAAACCACCATGCTCTGTGTCGTAATAATTGTTAACCGTTTTGCTTGCAATTTGTTGCGCGCGGTCAAGAAATAACCTGTCAAGGGTTACATCATACAAGGAAAGCAATGCAAAAATATAGCTTGCATAATTGTCAAGGAAACCTTTTTCGCCGCGCTTGCCGTCGCGAAAGCTAACATAAAGCGTATCCTTATCGCACAGTTTGTTTTCTATAAATTTCTGTGCTCTCTTTGCTGTTTCAAGGTATGCGGAAATACGACTGCTTTTGTACAATGCGCACAACGCCGCAATCATCAGCGAATTCCATGATGTCAAAATTTTATCATCCGTGTGCAGACGGGTACGACTCCGACGATAGTTACGGATTTTCGGCAGAAATTTGTCAAACTGTTCTTCTTTAAGGGCTTTTGCATGCAGAAGGTTGGGAATGCTTTTGCCCTCAAAGTTGCCATTGGGGGTGATGCCGAAGCATTCATTAAAGGCCGTACCGTCTTTTTCGCCCAACAGTTGGGTGATTTCGTCCGGAGTGAATACATAGTATTTTCCTTCTTTGCCGTCACTGTCCGCATCCTGTGCACTGTAAAATCCGCCGTCCGGTGCTGTCATTTCCGTTAAGATATAATAGGCGGTTTTTTCGGCAATCTCTTTGTATATCGATTTTTTCGTAATATCGTAAGCATTACAGTAAGCGAGAATTAACAGAGCATTGTCATAGAGCATTTTCTCAAAGTGCGGAACAAGGTAAAAACGATCGGTGGAATATCGGGAAAATCCATAACCAATATGGTCAAACAGACCGCCGGAATACATTTGCAGAAGCGTCACTTCCGCCATTTTCAAGGCTTCACTGTCGCCGCGCTTGCTATATTGTTGCATTAAGAACAAGAGATTGTGTGGCGCGGGAAATTTCGGTGCGCCGCCGAATCCGCCGTACGTTTCATCAAAGCTCTGCTTGTACAGTTCTATGGCATTGCTCAGCAATGTTTCATCTGCATGGGAAGCGAAAACCTGCTCATGATTTAACGCCGCCGCGATTTCATCCGCAGAGCGAAGCAGCGCTTCACGATCGTTCTCCCATTTCTCATGAATGGTAAGAAGAAGTTCTTTTAACCCGGGAGACTGGTAACGAGCAGTTTTCGGAAAATAGGTTCCGGCAAAAAACGGCTTTTGATCGGCGGTCATAAAAATGCTGGTCGGCCAGCCACCACTTCCGGTGAATGCCTGGCAGACCGCCATATAAATGCTGTCAATGTCGGGACGTTCTTCCTTATCAACCTTGATAGAAACAAAGTATTTGTTCAGAATCTCGGCAATTTCCTTATCCTCAAAACTTTCATGTGCCATCACATGGCACCAGTGGCAGGTACTGTAGCCGATACTAAGGAAGATCGGTTTATCTTCCTCCTTCGCCTTATGAAAGGCTTCCGTGCCCCAGGGATACCAGTCCACCGGATTTTCTGCGTGTTGCAAAAGATAAGGACTTGTCTGATTTTTTAGATGATTGCTCAAATTACCACCTCATTTTTAAATCTCCCGTTGCCGGGTTGTCAGTCAGCTTACCATCCTTTGTGAAGCGTGAACCTTGACAGCGGCAGTCCCAGGTATGCTCATATGGATTCCATTTCAGCGCACTTTTATTCAGACATGCTTTGATGTGTGCTCCCATAATGAGTTCATGATTCTTCCTCAGAAATAATCACATTCATGAGTATTATCTCCTAAATATCGGAAATTATTCCCATGAAAGGAATGGATACCATGTTTACGTACAAAAAACAATTATCTTTTCATTTTCTCACTTGCGAACAAAATAATTACATGCTATCCACAGGTCCTATACCTAAAATTTCTAAGTGCTTAATTAAATACGATCTAACAATGTCACATAGCGCTAACCAAGAAGATTTCTTTTCAATGTTTTCCTCTTTTATTATAGAATGACTATGGTAAAACTCTGAAAAACCAGTTGCAATACTATATGCACTTTCGCATAGATAGCAAGGCTCCCTTTCGTCAAAAGCCTTTATAAAGGCCTCCTCACTTAATATCAACGTTAAAATTGAGCCCTTCCCGAAAAAATAGACAGAAAAAAGCGCAGAAAAACGGAATGAAT
>UQSL01000103.1 GCA_900543705.1 uncultured Oscillospiraceae bacterium | reverse complement strand
GATTTTCTCACTTTCACTGTTGTCAACCGCAAATTTTCCAATGGCACGGGTGATTCCGACCACGGAAAAGATAACGCCGATAGCGGCAAAAAACAAAAAGAGAAATCCAAAGGTCGCTGTCTTTTTATCCTTATGGCGCTCCTTGCGCCGTTCGCGCTTTTCTTCCATATTCTCTCTCCTTTACGGCGGGGGGGGACCGGAACTGTTCCCCCCCGTTGGTTTTATATTTTTTTGTGGTCATCTCCTTGAGTCCCATCGGGCCGCGTGCATGCAGCTTCTGGGTGGAGATACCGATTTCTGCGCCGAGTCCAAATTCCCCGCCGTCAGTGAATCGGGTGGAGGCGTTAACATAGACCGCCGCCGCATCGACCCGGGAGGTGAATTCCTCACTGGCACGCAGGTTTTGAGTCACAATGGCCTCCGAGTGCCCAGTCCCGTACCGGGTGATATGTTCGATGGCTTGATCAAGGGAATCGACGACTTTGGCCGAAAGGATAAAATCGAGAAACTCTGTGCCGTAATCCTCCTCAGTTGCCGGGAGGACGCTGTTCCCCAGGATCTTCCTTACGCGCTCACAGCCGCGCCATTCCACTTGCATTTCATCGAGTCTCTGTTTTGCCAAGGGGAGAAATGCCTCGGCGACATCCTTGTGGACGAGCAGGCTTTCCGCCGCATTGCAGACAGAAGGACGGGAAGTTTTTGCATTGTACAGGATTTCTACTCCCATCGCAAGATCCGCGTCCTTATCGATGTAGATATGGCAGTTACCGGTTCCCGTCTCAATGACCGGGACGGTGGCATTTTGTACGACCGACTGGATTAGCCCGGCTCCGCCGCGGGGAATGAGGATGTCCACATAGCGGTTGCACTTCATCAGCTCCCTTGTGCTTTCCCTGGAGGTATCCTCGATGAGCTGGACCGCATCTGCCGGGATACCGCAGGCTTCCAGCGCCTGCCGCATCAGGTTTACCATGCAGCGGTTGGATTCGATGGCCTCCTTACCGCCTTTGAGGATGACGGCGTTGGAGGATTTCAGGCAAAGGGATGCCGCATCCGGAGTGACGTTCGGCCTCGCCTCATAGATGATACCGATGACACCGAGCGGGACACGCACCTTGCGGATATTCATCCCATTGGGCGCGATAAATCCGTGAAGCGTCTCTCCAATCGGGTCTTCGAGCTTTGCCACGTCGCGCACGGCCTGCGCCATCGAGGCAATCCGTTTTTCATCGAGCATCAGGCGGTCGAGCATGGATTCCTTCATGCCGTTTTCCTTTGCCGCAAGCATATCCTGTCCGTTTGCGCGCAAAATCTCATCCTTGTGCTCTTCCAGTGTTTGAGCTATGGCATGCAGGCCGTCTATTTTTTTGCCTGCGCTCAAAGCGGCTAAAAATCTGGAGGCAGCCTTTGCCCGGCTGCCGAGTTGTTCTATCTGAGTCAATCGTAATTCCTCCTTACCATTGTGGAACAGTTATTCGGCAAAAAAACGGGTGCCGATTTGCTCTCCGTCAAAAATGCGGTACAGATTGTCCGGGTCTTCGCCGTTGACAATCATCATATCGATTCCGCGGCTGTTTGCAAGTTTTGCCGCGTGGATTTTGGTAATCATGCCGCCGGTTCCTCTCGAAGAGCCTGCGCCGCCCGCCAATGCCTCGATACTTTCATTAATCGTGTGGATTTCATGGAGGAGCTTTGCATCGGCATGTTCTTTTGGGTTTTTATCGAACAGCCCGTCGATATCAGACATCAGCACGAGCAGATCGGCATCGCACAAAATTGCTACCAAGGCCGAAAGGGTATCGTTGTCACCAAAGACGATTTCCTCGACGGAAACCGTGTCATTTTCATTGATGATTGGGACCACATCGAGTTCCATCAGCTTATCCAGCGTATTGATGACATTATATTTGCGAAGATCATCGTCGATGACGTCCTTGGTCAGCAGGACCTGCGCCACCTTTTGGTGGTAGCCTGCAAACAGCTGGTCATAGAGGTACATCAATTCGCACTGCCCGATAGCCGCGGCAGCCTGCTTGGTTGGGGTGTCGGACGGTCGTTCCGTCAGTCCGAGTTCTCCTACACCGACGCCGATGGCGCCGGAGGTCACCAGAGCAATTTGGATTCCGGAGTTTTTCAAATCCGCGAGCACCTTGACCAGCTTCTCAATTCTTCTGATATTGAGGTGGCCGGTCTCATAGGTCAGCGTCGAGGTTCCTACTTTTACGACCAATCTCTTTGTCTGTTTCATTGCTTACACCCATCCTGTTATAATTTTCATTCCCAGTTCTCTATGCATCCGTCATCCGGAAAAAACGGATACTGTGCGCATGTCTTTTCCCCGTCCGTAGGAATTGCGCGGAAGATTTTATCTCTGTAAGCGGCACTGATGTTTTTGCATATTATAGCATACTTCTGAGGTTCCAACAACCGAAAACACGCCACATAGGTAAACGGGATATCCGGTATCCCCATATAGCCGGCAAAAACCGACAAGGAGAAACCCCTGCGAATCACACCGGGAACGGAAAGGGTAGGTATCCGGGCCTGGATACCGCATGATCAGGGTATCGCAGAAGGATACTCAACAGGCATTGTTCAGAAAAAGACCTCCTTACGGGATAGGACATGGTGATAACTGAGCCAGGGCGCCGCAGAATCTGCCAATTCCATCATAACATGTCTGGTAGGGTATAAAAGAGTAAAACTACGGAAAAACAAAAAAGTATGGGACTGCTTTTCGTAGATTCTAATATTTTTTCCCATAGTAACAGAAAGTTTCAAAAAACAGAGACAAACAACCGCTTTTTTGCCGCTTGCTCGTTGATTTTTCTCCCAATTTTATGATATAATACTATACTAAGGCAGAATACAGGATTTAGCAGTGAATCGGGCTTTCAGATTCCTTACAGAATGTGAGATTCGGATTTATTGCTAAACCAAGCTCTGCCTTGAAAAAGGAGTTTGGCTGATCGGCATTTCTCAGTCAAAACCGGAATAAAAATGGAGGCAGAAAATTCATGTTTGAAAATTTCCATGTATTTGAGACTGAGCTTGCAGGACGTAAGCTCGTCATCGAAACCGGAAAAATGTGCGGGCTGTCCAACGGTTCCTGTTTGGTCCGTTACGGCGACACTACCGTGCTTTGCAACGCAACCGCATCTGCAAAGCCAAGAGAGGGGATTGACTTTTTCCCGCTTTCCGTGGATTTTGAGGAAAAACTCTATGCAGTCGGCAGAATCCCGGGCTCGTATATGAAGAGAGAGGGCCGTCCCACCGAGAAGGCCATCCTCACCTCCCGTGTGATCGACCGTCCGATCCGCCCGCTGTTCCCGAAGGATATGAGAAACGACGTTTCCATCGTCATGACCGTGATGTCCGTTGACCTCGACTGCTCTCCGGAAATCGCCGGTATGATTGGCACTTCCGTGGCGCTGTCCATCTCTGATATCCCATGGAACGGCCCAATCGGCGGCGTTGTCGTAGGACTCGTGGACGGCGAAATCGTCCTCAACCCGACGCTCGAGCAGCGCAAAGTATCCGACATGTATGTCACCGTCGCTGCGACCGAACAGAAAGTCGTCATGATTGAAGCGGGAGCAAACGAAGTCCCCAACGACGTCATGATGGACGGCATCAAGAAAGCCCATGCGGAAATCAAAAAGATTGTCGCGTTCATCAACGATATCAAAGCGCAGATCGGCAAGCCAAAATTTACTTTTGAATCTCAGGAGCTGCCCGAGCAGCTTTATAACGATATTAAAGATTTTGCCATCGAGAAGGTCCGCTATGCACTGGATACCAACGACAAAAATATCCGTGAGGCAAGACTTGCTCCGATTATGGAAGAAATCCATGAGAAATTCGACGAGATTTATCCGGATGACATCGAGAAATTTGATGAGGTCATGTACAAGCTCCAGAAATATATCGTGCGCCGCTGGCTGCTCGACGACGGCAAGCGCGTCGACGGCAGAGGGCTTGACGAGATGCGCCCGCTCGCTGCAGAGGTCGGCGTGATCCCCCGTGTCCACGGCTCCGGTTTGTTTACCCGCGGCCAGACCCAGGTCCTCACCATTGCAACCCTTGGCCAGTTGAGCGAGGCACAGATGCTCGACGGCATTGACGAGGAGACGGAAAAGAGATACATGCACCAGTACAATTTCCCCTCCTACTCCGTCGGCGAGACCAAGCCGAGCCGCGGCCCGGGCCGCCGTGAAATCGGTCACGGAGCCCTGGCAGAGCGCGCCCTGCTCCCGGTTATCCCCTCTGTAGAGGAGTTCCCGTATGCATTCCGTCTGGTCTCCGAGGTCCTTTCCTCCAACGGTTCGACCTCCCAGGCTTCCATCTGTGGCTCTACGCTGGCACTGATGGATGCAGGCGTCCCCATCAAAGCGCCGGTTGCAGGTATCTCCTGTGGCCTTGTTACCGAAGGTGACCGCTGGATGACCATGGTGGACATCCAGGGCCTGGAAGATTTCTATGGCGACATGGACTTTAAAGTCGGAGGTACCAAAAAGGGTATCACCGCCATTCAGGTGGATATCAAGAACGACGGCCTGACTTATGAGGTTATCGAGCAGGCGCTCGCAAAGACCGAGAAGGCGAGACATTATATCCTCGACGAAGTCATGCTCAAGGCCATTCCGGAACCAAGAGCAGAGCTCAATGAGTACGCGCCGAAGATGCTCTCCATGGTCATTGACACCGACAAGATCCGCGAGGTCATCGGGCCGGGCGGAAAGGTCATCCAAAAGCTGTGCGCAGAGTGTAACGTCAAGATTGACATTGAAGAGGACGGACATGTCTTTGTCTCTTCCCAGAATTTTGACGACGCCCGCCGTGCGATGCAGATGATTGAGACCATCGCGGTCGATCCGGAGGTCGGCGCCATCTACAAGGGCAAAGTCACCAGAATCATGAACTTCGGCGCATTTGTGGAAATCGCTCCGGGCAAAGAGGGACTTGTCCACATCTCCAAACTAGACAAGCAGAGAGTCGAGAAGGTCGAGGACATCGTCGCCGTCGGCGACATTATTGTCGTCAAGGTCACGGAAATCGACCAACAGGGCAGAATCAACCTCTCCCGTAAGGATGCGCTGGCAGAACTGGAAGCCAAAAAGCAAAACGCATAACAATAAAAAGCCAAAGCGCCCGGATATTTTTGGACTATACCCGAAAAAACGGACAGTGAAAAAAGACACCTTCTGTTGTAGAATA
>UQSL01000102.1 GCA_900543705.1 uncultured Oscillospiraceae bacterium | reverse complement strand
GGCGGGGAAGAGATGCCCTTTTCCCAAAACTATTCCTGCCCGGACCATGACATCAGTATGGAAGAGCTGACGCCGCGGATGTTTTCCTTCAACAACCCGTTCGGCGCCTGCAAAAAATGTACTGGTCTCGGTACTTTCCTGCGGGTTGACCCGGATTTGATTATCCCGGATAAAAATCTTTCGATTCGCGGCGGAGCCATCAAAGCGAGCGGATGGAGCAATACCGACAGCGGTACGATTGCACAGATGTATTTTGAAGCGCTGGCAAAACACTACAAATTTTCTTTGGATGAGCCGGTTAAAAAGCTCCCCAAGCAGGCGCTTGATGTGTTGCTTTACGGAACCAAGGGCGAGAAAATCAAGATGGTGCGTAGAAGCGAATACGGGGAAGGCACCTATACCACGGATTTTGAGGGAATCGTCAACAACCTGGAACGCCGCTTTAAGGAGACGAACAGCTCCTGGATGAAAGAGGAAATCCAGGGCTGCATGAGCGAAGTGCTCTGCCCGGACTGCCACGGCGAACGTCTGAAAAGAGAATCTCTGGCTGTTACGGTGGGAGGCATCAACATCAGTGATTTCTGTAAGATGCCAGTAACAAAAGCGCTTGAATTTCTAGAGAAAATGGAACTGTCCGACCGCGATATGATGATTGCGGAGCGGATTTTAAAGGAAATAAAAGAGCGGCTCGGCTTTTTGCAGAGTGTGGGACTCGAATACCTGACACTATCCCGTGCGGCGGGAACCCTTTCTGGCGGTGAGAGCCAACGTATCCGCCTGGCTACTCAGATTGGCTCCTCTTTGGTGGGCGTGGTCTATATTCTGGATGAGCCGAGTATTGGCCTGCATCAGCGAGACAACGACAAGCTGATTGCTACGCTCAAGCGGCTGCGGGATTTAGGAAACACACTGATTGTCGTCGAACACGATGAGGATACCATGCGTGCGGCGGATTATATCGTAGATGTCGGGCCAAAAGCCGGGGTACACGGCGGAGAGATAGTCTGCGCTGGTACAATTGACGATATTCTCAACTGCAAGGAATCCATTACCGGACAGTATTTGAGCGGCCAGAAGAAAATCCCTGTGCCGAAGCAACGCAGAGAAGGCAACGGGAAATTCCTGAAAATTGTAGGAGCAAAGCAGAATAACCTGAAAAACATTGATGTGGAAATTCCCCTAGGAACCTTTACCTGTGTGACCGGTGTTTCCGGTTCCGGCAAATCCTCTCTGATTAATGAGATTCTCTATAAAAGTCTGGCAACCCAGCTTAACGGTGCACGTTTGAAAGCCGGCGACCATGAGGATATCATCGGAGTCGAGTATTTAGACAAAGTTATCGACATTGACCAGTCCCCGATTGGACGGACACCGCGCTCCAATCCTGCTACCTACACCGGCGTTTTTACTGATATCCGTGAGGTTTTTGCCCAGACACAGGATGCGAAAATGCGCGGCTATAATTCCGGACGCTTTTCCTTCAACATCAAAGGGGGACGCTGTGAGGCGTGCGAGGGAGACGGTATCATTAAAATCGAAATGCATTTTTTGCCGGACATTTATGTCCCCTGTGAAGTATGTAAGGGAAAACGGTATAACCGGGAGACACTCGAGGTAAAATACAAAGGGAAAAATATTTACGATGTACTGGACATGACTGTGGAGGAAGCCTGCACCTTTTTTGAGAATATCCCCAAGGTTAAACGCAAGCTTGATACCCTCAACGTAGTAGGCCTTGGATACGTCAAGCTCGGACAGAGTGCAACAACTCTCTCCGGAGGCGAGGCGCAGCACGTCAAACTCGCAACCGAGCTATCCCGCCGTTCCACAGGCAAGACGATCTATATCCTGGACGAGCCGACAACCGGACTGCACACTGCGGATGTCCATAAACTGATAGAAGTTTTGCAAAAGCTGGTGGATACCGGGAATACTGTTGTGGTAATCGAGCATAATCTTGATGTAATCAAAACTGCAGATCACATTATTGACCTCGGTCCGGAAGGCGGAGATAAAGGCGGAACCATTGTAGTCAGCGGTACTCCGGAAAAGGTCGCAAAAACGAAGAAATCCTACACCGGGCAATATCTGAAAAAAATGCTTTGATTTTCCAAAAAAGGCCTTTACAGTAGTGTACTTTCGTGGTATACTTTAGCCAATGAATCCAGAGAATAATTTGTAACAAATATGGAGGTAATGAATCATGAAAAAGTATGTATGTACTGTCTGCGGATATGTCTATGATGAAGCAGCAGGCGATCCGGACAATGGAATCGCTGCCGGCACTGCATTTGCCGACCTTCCCGATGATTTTGTCTGCCCGCTGTGCGGCGTTGGCAAGGACATGTTCGAGGAAGCATAGCCCAAATTGAATGAACATGGGGAGGCACACAAGCTGGCCTCCCTGTTTCCATGTAACGACGTATTCTGTTTGACGGCAAAGCTGTAAAAAACATAGGACAAGAGCAAAAATATCCTGTGAATAAAGCGAAAAGCCGTGCAAATAAAAAGACAGAAAACAGGAGGAGATAGTATGCACTGTACAAGAAAAGTGACCAATGACATTTACTGGGTGGGAGGCAATGACCGCCGTCTTGCCCTGTTTGAGAATTTGTTTCCTATCCCGCGCGGAGTCTCTTATAACTCTTACTTGATTGCGGACGAGAAAACCGCTCTTCTGGATACTGTCGATTCTGCTGTAACCCGTCAGTTTCTGGAAAATGTGGAACATGTCCTGGGAGACAGAAAACTCGATTATTTAATTGTAAACCATATGGAGCCAGATCACTGTGCCAACATTGCGGATTTGGTATTGCGCTATCCGGAGATGAAGATTGTCGGCAACGACAAAACCATTCAGCTTATCAAGCAGTTCTTTGATTTTGATCTGGAAGGCCGGACGGTCGTTGTCAAGGAAATGGATGAGCTTTCCCTTGGCTCTCACAAGCTTACCTTTGTCATGGCGCCGATGGTACACTGGCCGGAAGTCATGATGACCTATGAATCAAGCGAGAAAATTCTCTTTTCTGCAGATGCGTTTGGCTCCTTTGGGGCGTTAAATGGCAATCTCTTTAACGATGAAGTGGAGTTTGAAAAAGAGTGGCTTGATGATGCCCGCCGCTATTATTCTAATATTGTCGGTAAATACGGCACACAGGTTCAGGCAGTCCTGAAAAAGGCATCCGGACTTGAAATCAGCATGATTTGTCCGCTCCATGGGCCGGTCTGGAGAAATAACCTCGGCTGGTTCCTCGAGAAATATAATAAATGGAGCCGCTACGAGCCGGAAGAAAAGGCAGTCACCATTTTCTACGGTTCCATTTATGGAAACACGGAAAATGCTGCGAATATCCTGGCCTCCATGCTTTCTGAGGCAGGAATCCACAATGTCAAGATGTATGACGTCTCCAGCACCCATGTTTCCTATGTGATTTCGGAATCTTGGCGGTGCAGCCATCTGGTGCTGGTGGCTCCTACTTACAACATGAACCTCTATCCGCCGATGGAAAATGCGATTCGGGATATGAAAGCGCTCAACCTGCAAAACCGTACAGTTGCGGTGGTGGACAACGGTTCCTGGGCGAATGTTTCCGGCAAGCAGATGAAAGCACTGCTTTCCGAAATGAAGGACATGAGAATTGTGGAAAGTGGCGTTTCTCTTGCTTCTTCCCTCAAAGAAGATCAACTTTCATCTCTGGTCGCTCTCAAAGATGAAATTGTCGCTTCCTTCAAATAAAATCAATGAAGATAAAAATGCCGTAATCCGTTCGGATTCCGGCATTTTGTGCATATCATTGGACAAGAGGGATTTTATTCCCGCTCTTTTCGGCGAAGAATTTGTCTTACATCACTGCCGCAGAAGGTCAGGATTTCATAAGTGCCAACAATCCGGGAGACAATGCGGTCGGTGTAGCGCTCCCGTAGTTCACCCGGAGTTAGATTGGTGCTGATAATCATCGGTTTTCCCGCATTCATCCTGGAATTGATCATATTGTAGATACAGGAGGAGACAAATTGAGTGGGAAACTCCGCGCCCAGATCATCAAGTATCAATAGGTCGCAGTCAAGCAGGATTTCCAGGCTGTCGGTATCGGGAGAGGAACGGGAAAACCGCTCCTTCTCCAGCTTGGAGAGCAGGTTTTGAGCGGAACCATAGACCGCGCCGTACCCCTTATCGATTACTGCCTGTGCAATTGCCAGGGAAAGATGCGTCTTTCCTAGCCCGGTTGCCCCCATCATTAGAATGCTTTTGGCGTGTGGATAAAAGTTTTGTGCGTAGCTCACACAATACTGGTAGATTGCGGTCATAGTTTTTCTCGGGCTGATTCCGTTTTTATCCGTCAAATCAGGATAATATTCTGTATGGAAAGTATCAAACGAGCATAGTTGAAGAGGGGAGGTGCGGTTAAGGATTTCACAGGCTTTGTCCCGCAGTAGTGTATGATAGCACTCGCAGCGTTTGGTGCCAACAGCTCCAGTGTCTTTGCAGAGACTACAGTGATAGTGCTCCTCTGTATAGTCGGCAGAGTAGCCGGCCTGCTGAAGCAGGCCGGCGCGCCGTTGCTGTAAATAGAGGTTACGCTTACGCAGTTGCTCAATTTTCTGGTAAGAATCATTTTGTTGGATTACCGCCCTTGCTACTGAAAAGCCGGTCATGGAGAGTTCCCGGTCAATCTCCGAGATTTCAGGGATCTTTTGATAGACTTCTGCCAGATGGGCCTGTGCCTCTGAAGAGGCGCGGTATCTTCTGCGGGCGAGTTCCTCGTTTGCCGCAGCATAGACTCTTTTGTCATATCCCATTATCCCTTTCCTCCTTGCGTATCAATTGTGCCATAGGCAAACAGGCGGTCAATTTCATCCTTGTCCAGGGATGAGGCGGACCCGGAAGAAAAGCTCTGCAGCTGAGGGCGTTTTTCCTCCATGGCCTGCTTGGGGGTTGTGATTCCCTTTTTGCTCCAGGATTCCAAAATAGAATTCATATAGTCAAAACTTAGGGAGTTTGTCCTGTCAAGGGTCCTGTCACCGGCAAGCTTGACCATATCTATGGTAAAGCCGAGTGGGCCAAACCAGTTGGCAATGAATTTTTTCTGCTTTTCACTCAGACCGTCACGGAGATGGAAAGCATCCTTTACCTCATTTTCATGATCGTACTGCGCGAGGTGGCGGCTGATATATTCCTCTACCTGATCATAACTGGAGATTCCCTCCTTAGCCCATTCCATGGCAACTGTATGGATGGAGCGAACCCCTCTGCGCTTGGTGGTCTTACAGTACTGCAACAGCATCAGCACAGAATCCAGCGGAAACGCGAACCAGTCAAGCAAATCCACTAACTCCTTTTGTTCCATCGGAGTCGGCGGGTGCCCTAGGATGTTTTTTTTCTGGTGGGGCAATAAGCGGGTGCCCTCTCTCTCTGCGCGCTG
>UQSL01000101.1 GCA_900543705.1 uncultured Oscillospiraceae bacterium | reverse complement strand
GGGTACCAAAACCTATAACGGCCTGGTGGAGACTGCCGGCCTCGACACTCCGTTTGGCGACGAGGCTTTAAAGACCATTGCAGAGGCCTGCCAGAAATACCTGGCCGATTTTGACACCTCAAGCCTCAAATAGGAATTCGTAATAAGACATTATCGTTTTGGCCCGGGATTTTTCCCGGGCCAATTTGATGGAACACCATCCCTCCCGTGATTCCGGATTCCTTGAAGGCTTATCTCCGAAAAATCATCCGCAACCTGGCCTTTCACCGCCTTGAATATCGCATCGCAGGTAAACGAAATCCTGAGATGGAACTTGCGCTGCAGGAGGGCTGCGTCCTCTCCCCCGACGGTGTCCAGCAGCATGTCTAGTTCAACCAAACAAACAGCAAAACCCTCTTTGGTGGCGTGCTGCCGGAGAGGGTGTCTTTCCGTCGCAACATTGTATCGGGATAACATTCCCGTAAACGATAACCCACTGGGATTCCTTGACACACCGTACTTCCGATAATCAGCCACTTTGTACAATCAAAAGAGCTGTGTCTTTGCCCGCTTGCCCGAAAACAGGATGCTGTGCTATACTGAAATAAGGAATTCCCCTTTTTGCCAAATGTACTTTTTCAGTTCACTTACCCTATTGGAGAAACTGGATAAATAAACCAATCTCCTAGGGCCTTTTACTTCGGCTTTACTCCCTGATTTGGGTGTGTGCCGCAGGTGTTGCTGTGCTGCATGCCTTTGACTTTTTGTCCCACTTTGAGATTACTTCTCTAAATTTATCCGCCCAAACCGGTCCCGGGCAAACAATGCATCCTATTTTGTCATTGGAACAGTCTAATCGTCAAGCGGACTGTTTTGCCTGTTCCACCCTGCAAGAAAATGAAAACAGAGGAGAATGATTATGGAAAAGATTCGTCTTGGACGCACCGGCTTAATGGTTTCCCGCAGCGGATTCGGCGCCCTGCCCATTCAGCGTATCCCGATGGAGGAATCCGATGTCCTGCTTCGCAAGGCCTATGAAAACGGCATCAACTTTTTTGACACCGCACACGCCTACACGGACAGCGAGAAAAAAATCGGCCATGCACTCAGCAATGTGAGAAAGGATATTATCATTGCCACAAAATTTGACGCCAAGGATGTCAAGGGCTTTTGGAAGCAATTGGAAAACAGCCTGAAGATGCTCAAAACCGATTACATCGATATTTATCAGGTGCACAATCCTTCTGTTTTGGCCGACCCAAATGACGACAAAGGCCTTTATGCCGCCATGTGTGAGGCAAAGAAAAAGGGATATATCCGCTTTTTGGGCGTCACCAACCACAGCTTTGAACTGGCGACAAGGGCTGCCGAATCCGGTTGCTATGATACCATCCAGTTCCCGCTCAGTTCCCTCTCTTCGGAAGACGACCTACGTATCATTGATGTCTGCAAGGAGCATGACCTCGGCGTCATTGCAATGAAGGCCATTTCCGGCGGCCTGATTACCGATGTGTCCACCACATTTTCCTTCCTACGTCAGTTTAACAACGTTGTTCCAATTTGGGGCGTTCAGCGCGAACACGAGCTTGATGAATTCCTGGAACTTGAGAAGCATCCTCCTGTTTTGGATGAGGCAATGTGGGAGAAAATCAACAAGGACCGCAAAGAGCTCTCCGGCAACTTCTGCCGTGGCTGCGGCTACTGCCTCCCCTGTCCGGCAGGTATTGAAATTCCGACGGCGGCCCGCATGTCCCTATTGCTGCGCCGTTCTCCATACCGGCCCCTTATCTCCAAAGAAGGCCAGGAGAAGATGAACCGCATCGAAAACTGTATCGGCTGCGGCGCCTGCAAACGTCGCTGCCCCTATCACCTGGATACCCCGAATCTGTTAAAATACATGCTCAAAGATTTTCGGGAGTTCAGCGCCGCCCACGCGGATGAAATCCAGTAAAGCAAATAAGCCGGGAACCCAATTGGCTCCCGGCTTATTCGTACTTTGTAAATCTAAGAAAGCTACCGAATTCAGAGAAAGCAGATGAAATGGTGAACTACAGCGAAACGATGGAGTTTTATGATGAGCGCTGTCATTTTTGCCCGGACGGGGCAATGGATATCTACGTACCGTGCAGAAAAAACAGTACGCGTAGCAGCCGAATACTCTTCCCAGATCTAAAACTGTTGTTCCTCAGCGGGTATTTGCGCACGGTTCTCCCGGTATCCGGCCAAGTAGATTATCGAATTGGGCAACCGGCCGTTTTGCTATTCGTTCTTAATCGATAAAAAGCGAGCGGAGGGATATCTCTCCGCCTAAATATCTACTCCTGCTTTTTCCAATTAGCGCAGAACCGAAATGAGGATTATTCCTGATATATTCGCTGCACAATCGCAAAGGCCGTCTCGCAGTCCACCCCACTGCGTTTGAGGCGCAGCACCGCTTTTTCAAAAAAGGATACCGCGCTGTCCCGCTGTGCCTTACCGGCGAGGGAGCTGTCACAGATAAAATTGCCCTTACCACGGACAGAATAGATAATGCCGCCCTGCTCCAGGGAGGAATAAACCCGCTGCACGGTGTTTGGATTGATCTGAAGCTGTCTGGCAAGCCCCCGCACCGAGGGAAGCTTCTCCTGCGGGCGGAGGTGCCCGCGCTCCACCAGAGCTTTGATACACTGTTCAAGCTGTTCATAAATCGGCTGTCTGCTGTTATGGTCAATGGTGATTAACATAGTCTGCCCTTCCTCGCCGTTATCCTGTTTTTTCATCATACCACGCTAAAATTTTCCGTGCAAGGCCTGTATCCCAGGCTGAAACAGGTTTCTGTTAGCAATGCCTTAAATTTACAAGATAATTTCGTGTAAATCCTTAAAATTCTTGAATTTCACAAAATCAGAACTAGAAAAGGTGTTTTTTTTACACAGCTTATGCTATAATGTGGATAAGAATCGATGCCATTCCATCCGGATGGCTTGTTTCCCATCTTTGGGAAAATAAATTTTTATGAGGTGAAATACAATGGGCAAGTTTAAAATTGGCGTTATGGCCGACAGCTTCCGCACTGATTTCAAAACCGGCGTAGAAAAAGCTGCAAAGCTCGGCGCAGACGGGATCCAGATGTACATGGTTGACGGAGAACTCGCTCCGGCGAATATGACTCCGGCGAAAATCGCTGAGGTAAAGGACATCATCAAATCAAACGGCGTGGAAATCTCCGCAGTCTGTGGCGATCCGGGTGGACACGGTTTTGCCATTAAAGCTGACAACCCGGCAAAAATTGCGTTTTCCAAGAAAGTCGTTGAAATCACCAAAGAGCTCGGTGCAAACGTCGTGACTACTCACATCGGCGTTATCCCGGCCGACACTACTTGCGAGCGCTATAAAGTCATGCAGGAAGCCTGCGCAGAACTTGGGGCTTTCGCAGATTCCCTCGGTGTCTCCTTTGCAATCGAGACCGGACCGGAAAAGGCCATCACCCTCAAAGGGTTCCTTGACAGCCTCGGCAATAAGGGCATGAAAGTCAACTTCGACCCGGCAAATTTCGTTATGGTTACCGACCAGGATCCGGTCGAGGGAGTTGAAATCCTTAAAGATTACATTGTCCACACCCATGCGAAAGATGGCATCATGCTCCAGAAAACCGACCCGCAGGTCATCTATGACTTCTTTGCGGAAGGCGGCATCGAGGATATGCGTATGAGCGACTACTTCCTCGAGACTCCTCTCGGCGACGGCAAGGTTGACTTCAACGCTTACCTAGCCGCTCTTGAGAAGATTGGCTACCATGGCTACCTGACCGTTGAGCGCGAAGTTGGTGCAAACGCGGAAGCTGATATCAAAAAAGCTGTCGACTTTCTCAAAACAAAAATCTAGAATCATCAAGCAAATCCCACTCGTTATGCAGCGAGTGGGATTTTTCTTTCCCCATTCGTTTGAAAAGCGACCTAAATCTAGGCCTTCTTTCCCTTATCTCTGGGTTACGGGAATCGCTTTTTTCTTCGTCTCATTCCGCCGCGCTAATATTGCGATACCTTTCACTTTTGTTGTGAGTTTGTTGCTTGCGTTTTCCTGCTGATAATGTTATAATATGTCTTGTATTTTGCCGCTGTGGCGGAACAGGCAGACGCAAGGGACTTAAAATCCCTCGGTGGCGACACCGTACCGGTTCGATCCCGGTCAGCGGCACCAAGCCGTCGCGAACGATGTATTGTCCGCGACGGCTTTTTTTGAAAACACATCGGCTCACTTACTTTTTACAAAATGAAAGCAAAGCTATGGCTCCTTTTCGGTGCTCTTGTTACGGTGTGCCTTGAGCGCATTATTTCTTTTTATCATCTGATTATCAGTGCAAGGAAAACGCATCTCATAGAAGGTGCGTTTTTTTGTAGATAAAAATACATTTTGCTTTTTTGTAATCTTTGGATACAAAAAGATGGAATAAACGCCATATCAGGAGAATAATAGAAATAAATTTTCTTAATTTTGGCTTCCATTATTTTATAGATATCTCAAAAAAAGCTGTCCGTTCCAGAACTGCCCAGTACTGGTTGGAATTTTCATTGACGGAAAGTATCGATCGTGATATTGTTATTGAAACAAAAACCTCCACATTCAAACGATTAAGGAGATGTTTATGAAATTTATCGTATCGATGCTACTTACCCTTTCATTTGTCTTTACATTGACCGCCTGTGTTTCGAATCCGTCCGATGTGCAGTCCCCCGGTGTCAGCTCTGTCGTGGACAGCAGCTCTGCTGCGGAGTCTATGGACTCCTCTGAAGGTCAGTCCGGTGAATCTTCTGCACTCGAAGAAAGTCTCGCTTCCTCTGATTTAGAATCTCTTGCAGAGGAACCATCACAAACCGAGACAGAAAATTCCCCTGCGGCTAAATCCGCGGCGCCAGTCCATCACGAGGACACTTCCGCCCAAAGCTGGAACATCCCAGAAGCACAAGGGCAACAGGAGCCTGCTCCCGCTCCGTCATCTTCTGCTTCTCAGCATATTATCTCTTTCGATCCCGTTACCTCTGCACCAAGTTCTTCCTCCACGCCTGTGGGTTCCTCACGTCCCTCCTCTTCCGCCGCAGACAGTATTTCTCCGGCGCCTTCCGGTATGGCGGAGCAGGTAGCACAGCTTGTCAACGAGGAGCGTTCCAAAGCAGGACTTGCTCCGCTTTCCTTTGACACTCAGCTGAGTGCGGATGCCCTTGTCCGTGCCAAGGAAATTGTCGGTACCTTTGATCATACCCGTCCGGATGGAAGCAGCTTTTCCACAGCAGTCACGATTTCCTGGAATACGGTCGGAGAAAACATTGCCTGGGGACAGAGTTCCCCGCAATCCGTCATGAATACCTGGATGAATTCCACCGGCCACCGCCAAAACATTCTCAACAGCTCCTTTACCAAAATTGGAGTCGGTGTCACTGAGTATAATGGCCGGCTGTACTGGGTTCAACTCTTTGTCGGTTAATCCCGAAAAATCCCCTAACCATTGAACTGCCCCAGAATGTACAGACAGCACAAAAAAGCCCCTAAGTAGGAAATAT
>UQSL01000100.1 GCA_900543705.1 uncultured Oscillospiraceae bacterium | reverse complement strand
GATGTCCAGATGGTCGTGGAAGAACACGGCGTACTCCCGGAAGGCGGGCTTCACGGGGTGGTAGATGTCGGCGAACAGGCCGCTGTCGATGGGGTCACCTGTCACCGGGTCGTACCAGGAGGACCCCGCCGCCTCCACGATGATGGCCCCGAACAGGCCGTGGACATTGGTGCCGTCCTCACCGCTGCGAGTGTCCGCCATATCGGAAAACAGATAGACTCCCTCTTTATCCGCCTGCCAGGTGTAGCAGATACGGCGACTGGTGGTGGAGTCCGGATTGAATCCCACATTGGCGCCGTCGGAGGTCAGTACGTTGTAGGAAAGGCCCTGCACGTGGATGGACGCCCGGCGGTCCAACTTGTTTTCAAAATTGATCTGGACGGTATCGCCCACATTGGCCCGGATGACCAGAGGGCACACCTCCTCATAGGGCTGGGGAATCGGCAGTTCAAACCGGTTCCTTGCTTCCCGCTGGATGCGCTCGGAGTCCTGCTTTAGCACATACAGCAGGCCGTTGGGGTCGTAGTCACCGAAGCGGTTGTAGACGATGGGGAGGGAAATTGCTTCTATATCATAAACCCGGAGTTGTCCGGTGTTTGGATAGTTGGATAATTCTACCATAAATTGATCTCCTCATGATTTGTTACACCGCATCTGTTATCGCGCGGATACGGTGTAACACATCCTATGTTCCTGCGCATAAGATGGTGTCTCCCGCCCGCCAAAGTGAGGACGGGGACAAGCCGCCGGAGTAGACTGTACCTTCCTGAAAGCTTCTTTCACAGCGCCGATTTCATGATGGACAGATATCTCTGAGATCATTTTCCAAACCGGGATGGAGGGAATCGCTTATGTTGGAAATCTGCCTGTCTGAAGGAAATTGAGTCAATTTTTTTATGAAATGACAACGCCTTAATATATCACGAGCTGCGGATATATAAAATATTTCACACGGCTGCCGTCTTCCTTACAAAGCTGGTTAAAGTGGATGTCATAAATTCATACAACAAATACAGCCCCACTCTGAAGATGGACAGAGTGGGGCTGTTAGCAGGCCCAGAAACCCAGATTAAGGTTGTCAATCAGGCATTAGCGGTGGATTTTATAAGTTCCATCCGCAGTCATTTCAATACATGTGTTATAAAATGCACGAATAGCTTCAATCATGTAATCAATATCCTTGACGCCAGCGGTTTCATAGCTTGAATGCATAGCGAGCTGTGCAAGGCCGATATCAATGGTGTTGAGAGATACATGCGCATTGGAGATATTGCCAAGTGTGGAGCCGCCGGGCATATCGGAACGGTTGGCATAGGACTGGTAAGGTACGTCCGCTTCGCGGCAGATGTTTTTGAATAGTGCTGTGGAAACACCGTCGGTTGTGTATTTCTGATTTGCGTTATATTTAATGACAACGCCCTTGTTCATTTCCACCAAGTTTGTTGGATCAGACACGTCAGTATGATTCGGGTGGATGGCGTGTGCGTTATCGGCAGAGAGCATGAAACTCGATGCAACAGCGGTATGGAACTGCTCCTCGGTGCGCCCGAAAGCGGAGTTTATCCGGCCAAGGATATCATACAGGAAGGTGGAATCTGCACCCTGTTTGGTGCCGCTTCCCACCTCTTCGTTGTCAAATACGCAATAGACAGAAGTACTCTTGCTGCCCGAAGCGGAGAGAAATGCCTGCAGAGAAGTGTAAGTGCACTCAAGGTCGTCGAGTTTTGGACTGGAGACGTATTCCCCGTTTGCCCCCCAAACGGTACCGGGCATACGGTTGTATAGAAACAGGTCAGTTCCGAGAATGCTTTCTTCTTTCACGCCGCAGGCTTTGGCGATTGTTTTTAGGAAACTGCCCTTAGCACAGCCGTCACCGAACAGGGGGACCATGTCTTTCTGTGCATGATAGGCATAGCCATCATTTGCCTGGCGGTTCATATGGATGGCGAGATTTGGAATCATCACAAGGTCCCGGTCGACATTGACGAGATGCGTGCAGATTTTGCCATCTTCTTCCGTGAGGATTCTGCCGGCAATCGAGAGCGGTCTGTCAAACCAGGTAGCACAGAGCATGCCACCGTAGCGCTCAGTGTTCAGTTGGGTATACTTGACACTGCCTTTGCTGACTTCAAGTTCCGCGTTCTCTTTGATTTTAAAAGTAGGGGAGTCGCTGTGGCTTGCGACAATGTGGAAGCCTGTAAAATCCGCAGCAGGCACTTTAAAAGCGATGATAGATGAAAGATTGCGTGTGACAAAATAGGATTTTCCGGCTTCCAGTTTCCAGCAGTCTGATTCCAACAGCTCGGTAAATCCGTTTTCCCTCAGTTGCGCTTTAATGGAATCAATCGTGTGAAAACAGCTTGGAGAGTGTTGGATAAATTCCAGCAGCCCCTGGATATGTTTGGACATGGCGATGCACTCCTTTATCAATTTTTATACATATTTCCTCTCTAAAGAAAGATATATTATGAATACTTCTGTCCTCATTATAAAATGCGGCAGTTGGTTCGTCAACTGTGTACAGGTTGTTTGCGGGGGCTAAGAAAAAAAGAAATTGGAAAGAAAAAGCTCATTTTTGCATGAAAGAAAAAGCTTCCATTCATGTTAAACGAAAAAAAGAAATCCTGAAAGAGATAAATTAAGTGAAAATTCGGAAAAATTGAAAGTGAGAAGGAACAAAGAATTCAATTATCTCCCATTCATATAACAAACCAGCTTGAAAAAACACAGGCCAGATGATATAATAGCTCCAAAACACCTTTCTACTTTATTTATGACATTCCTACGGCGACGGCCAATGATGCCGCTCTTGCTTTGCATTCCTGATATCATGACAAAATGGTGATTGCCATGTTTTACTCCTGCACGGCATTTTTATCTGCCGGAGCGGGTGATTCTGTTCAGGCGTTGTTTGCATGCACCCAATAACCGGTCACATCCCATAGCATCGGGATATGTGCAGTAACTGTATTTCCGGTTTGAATTTGAAAATAGGCAGAGACACTGCCGGCATACAAAAGTGTTTTTGTATGAGGAGGAGGCTATCATGAAAGCTCAATGTAATTTTGATATTCCTAGAAAGATTTTTGATTTATTCTTCTGTGAAGGAAAAATTACAGAAATTGAAAAAAACAACAGCGGCAATATCAATCAAACATATATTATCACTACCCACGATGACAATGGAACAAAACGCATGTACACCCTTCAGAAGGTGAACACCTATGTCTTTTCCGAGCCTGCAAAAGTAATGGATAATATCGCAAAGGTAACGGATTATCTCTGCAACAAATATACCCAGATGTATGGCTCCGCGGATCGCAGATGCCTGCGCGTCGTGCGTACGAAAGCGGGAGAAATTTTCCACGATAACCCTCAGGATGGTTTTTGGCGCTGTTTTAATTACATTGATGAAGCCAAAGGATATGATAAAGTAGAAAAACTGGAACATTTTTATATGGCAGGAAAGGCGTTTGGAGAATTCCAGAAAGTTCTTGCCGATTTTGACGCCTCTCAGCTGTATGAAACGATTCCTGATTTCCATAACACTCCCAAACGGCTTGATACTTTTAAAAAGGCTGTGGAGGAAAATAAAGCAGGCAGGGTAGATGAGGTAAAAGAGGAAATTGAGTTTATTCTTTCCCGGGAAAAGAAAGCCGGGAAAATTGTAGAGATGATGGATAAGGGCTTAATTCCCCTGCGTGTCACACACAATGACACCAAGCTCAACAATGTTTTGATTGATGACAATACGGATGAGGCCATCTGTGTAATTGACCTCGACACTGTCATGCCGGGCACCTCTGTCATCGACTTTGGTGATGCTGTGCGCTTCGGGGCGAGCACAGGGGCGGAAGATGAACCGGATCTCGCAAAAGTATCGCTGGATTTAAACCTTTATGAGTTATTTACCAAGGGGTTTGTTGGGGAAGTTTCCGGCTTTTTGACCAGTACAGAGATCGATAATCTCCCGCTCGGCGCTTACACGGTAACGCTTGAGCTTGCCGCCCGGTTCCTTACGGATTACTTGGATGGGGATCTCTATTTTAAGACCACCATGCCACAGCATAACCTGATACGTACCAGGACCCAGCTCAAGCTCGTCAAAGAAATGGAGAGCAAATGGGATGCAATGAACGAGATCGTCTCGAAATACAAATAAATTCTTACTGAGAAAAAGTCGCTGCCATACGGGCAGCGACTTTTTACTTATGCAGGGAGGATAGAGGGATCGAATATAGCATGGATAGGCGAACAGAAAATGACTGGAGACACTTTATCTGTAAATAACCTGTTCCTATTTGTTCCATTTATTGGCTTATCCATCAGTTTGTTAATGGTTTAGCATAGTTTTTCAAGAAAACACAAGGGATTTTCATTGAAATTGAAGCTTGTTAAGTATAACTGAAAGAGATATGATACGTATAGAAATATAAGAATGGAGTTGGATACGATGTTAAAATTAATGCGTGCGCCTGCGAAATATATACAGGGTAAAGATGCCCTTCTGGAACTCTATGATGCAGTGAAAGACCTGGGAAATTCTTTTCTCTTTATCTGCTCTAGAAGCGGTTACCGTGTCGCGAAGGATAAAATAGAGAGGAGTTTTGAGGGAAGCGGCGCCGGTATCCGCTTTGAAGTGTTCGGCGGAATCAGCTCGACCGGGGAAATTGAAAAGATGAGAAAAATTGCCCGGGAAAACAATATCAAGGTGATTGCGGCTATCGGCGGCGGCAGTGCGATTGACACAGCGAAAGCGACCGCTTTTTATGAAGGACTTCCGGTTGTTATCATCCCGACCGTCTGTGCGACAGATGCACCCTGTACCGGCCTCTCTGTCATCTATCATGACGACGGCACCTTCTCCAATTATATCTTTTACCCGAAAAATCCAGATGCCGTTATCGTCGACACTGCGATTATCGCAAAATCCCCGGCGCGTTTCCTGGTTGCTGGCATGGGTGATGCACTCGGCACGTATTTCGAAGCCAGAGCCTGCCTTGCTTCCGGTGCGCCGAGTCTGGAAAACGGCGGTATCACAAAATCAGCAATGGCATTGTGCGAGCTTTGCTATGGAACACTGCTTGCAGATGGATATAAGGCAAAGGTTTCTGTTGAGCAAGGACTGCTGACTCCGGCAGTCGAGAGCATTGTGGAAGCCAATACCTACCTGAGCGGCGTGGGCGCAGACAATGGCGGGCTTGCAGTTTCCCATTCCGTCTACAACGGCTTTACTGCACTGGAAGAGTGTGAAAAAACCATGCACGGCGAGCTCGTTGCATTCGGCACCATTGCCCAGCTTGTGTTGGAAAATGCGCCGATGGAGGAAATTGAGGAGGTCATCGCATTTTGTGTTTCCGTCGGCCTTCCGATTACACTCGGCCAGATCGGCGTGACGGACGAAACCCGTGTGATGATTGCAGCGGAAAAGGCATGTGCAGAGGGAGAGTCGATTCACAATATGCTTGGTGATGTGACTCCGCAACAGCTATATGATGCCCTGCTGACTACTTCCAGAATTGGCGAAGGCTATCTTTTCTAATTGGGATCAGCGCTGAAAATCCCCGGCATGTCACTTTGAACTGAACAGGACCAGTAAAAACGGACAATGGACAAAAGCCCCCTGATGTAGG
>UQSL01000099.1 GCA_900543705.1 uncultured Oscillospiraceae bacterium | reverse complement strand
CACCCCATTCATTAGATAGTATACCACACTGTCTAACAAATGGGGTGCAGTTCAATCCGGCCGCCTGCTTTTGTACGGCTATTTGAGAAAGTTTACAAGCTCCTCGGCGTTTTGCCCGTTACCATATGCGGCGTCAGCAGTAGGATACCAAATCCAGTTTTCATATTCCCCATACAGGGCAAAGTAGATGGAGTCTGCGTCCTCATAGCGATATTCCAGAATATCCTGGAGCTTCAATTCTGTCGGGAGATCGACTGCAAGCAGAAGACGCTCCATTTTTCCGGCAAATATTTTATGGACGTGGGAAAGGGTTTCTTCGTATTTGTCCTCCCCTTTTGGATAAACGGTTTCCTTTCCCTTGTGGTGAAACACAATTTCATCCGGCTCCGGGATGGTGGTGACGTCTGAAAAGTCTAAGGAAGCGAATTTGGCCGCGTTACCCGGGTTGCTAGTGTCTACTGAAGAACTCCATGGAACAATTGTTCCGGGCTGGGAACAGCCGGCGAACAGCAGCCCGGCGGTCAGAATGACAAACAAGATGGCTTTTTTCATAGGGGTCCTCTCCTTTCGGCTGTTCACCATGCCCAGCATGTCGGTGTGCTGACAGATAAACGGGATGACTACACTTTACGTCGCCATGCTGGATCCAGCCGGTGTGGGGCTTTTCTTTTTCATTTTGCACCTCTTTTCCTGTTTGCTGTATAAGTTACTATAAAAAACAATACATTGGAAACATCTTCCTCAATCAAAATATACTATTTTTTTCAAAAAATGTAAAGTCTTTTTAAATTCCTTAAGAAAACTGAAACATTAAAGTTTTTAATAATTTGGTGTCGAATAGTTTGTTTTTTTATAGGACTTATGCTATCATAGAACTACTTTCAAAATCAGTATATTTGTGGTAAGATAAAGAAAGCGGAGATTCTATGTATTGCAGAAATTGCGGAGCAATGCTCCTACCCGGTGCAAATGTATGTACCAACTGCGGCGTGCCTGTGGGCGCCGGCAGGAATTTCTGTCCCAACTGTGCCACGCCGACCGGCCCCAACATGGGGATCTGCGTAAAGTGTGGGTATAATCTCAACTGGGGACAGGCACCACAGATGTATTCCAGTAAATCCGCTGTTGCCGCCGGGATTCTCGGAATCTTTTTAGGAACATTGGGAGTCCATAATTTTTATCTCGGTTATACCGGTAAGGCGGTGGCACAGCTGCTCATCTCCCTTTTGTCGTGCGGAGTATTATCTTTCGTTTCGGCAATCTGGGGGCTTATCGAGGGTATTTTACTCCTGACGGGCAGCATTGATCGGGATGGGCAGGGCTATCTGCTCATGCGCTGATAACGTGGATGAAGGCGGTTACGCCTTTTTTCTGAGTAAACCAGATGGCAGCGGGCGTCACCGCCGAAAGGCAGGCGCCTGAGGAAAGTCCGAGCACCATAGAGCAGGGCAGCGGCTAACGGCCGCCGAAGGCGACTTCAGGGCAAGTGCAACAGAGAGATACCGCCTCCGGCTTTACAGCCGGAGGTAAGGGTGGAAAGGTGAGGTAAGAGCTCACCGGCGCATGGGAGACCATGCGGCCATGTAAACCCTACCCGGTGCAACACCGCACAGAAAACACAGCGTCTGCTCGGCGCGTTTTCAACAAGGTGGCTGGAGCTGTACTGGCAACAGGCAGCCAAGAAAGATTGTCATCCAATACAGAACTCGGCTTACAGATTTGCTCAGAACCAAGAAAACGCAGGCTTGTTTTACAAGCCTGCGTTTTTTTAACTGGACACAGCAATGATCTCCACTGGTACTTATTGGATTTGAGAGTTGTCTCAAACCGTTCATCCTATCTGCGCTCGATAGTGAGAAGCACAAGGGTGAAAAATCCGCCAATGCCAAAGCGGAAGGTATAAACTCCTGTCTATCCAAGGAGTCCAAGAAGCAGTCGGGCACCGATGACCATACACAGTACTGAGCCCAAAACCAGGAGATTGAGTTTGTGCTTCATAGTCCTCAACTCCTTATCGTTCGTTGTAGTCCACTTCATATCCGCGGTCGACTGTGATGACCGTGAACAGCCGATTGTCCTTCGTTTTGATTTGCCGTTCAATTTCCGTGCAAAGGTCACGGTTGGTGATCGGGCAGTCGATGGGGACCATGACGTCGAAAATTAAATTGGAATGGGTTTCCCCGACTACAGCACGGAAATCATGGATACTCATAGCGGGATTGACTTTTCTCACACTCACGAGCCCGAATACTTTTAGGCCATTGACTGTTTCATCATCTGTGACGAGCGGGTCAAGATGGCCGACAAGCTGGATGTCATGTTTTGCAGCAAAGTCCCGCTCAATGTTGTCCACGATGTCGTGGCTAATGAGAATGTCTACAGAAGAATCCACTTCGATGTGGACGGTGGCAAAGATTCTGCCGGGACCGTAATTGTGTACGACCAGATCGTGAATGCCGATAACTCCATCGTAGGAAAGCACTTCTTTAGAAATCATGGTGACCAGTTCGGAATCCGGCGCTTCGCCAAGCAGTGGATTTAGGGTGTCCCGCACCACGTCAATACCGGATTTGAGGATAAAGAGTGCGACCAGTACACCCATATAACCGTCTAGTTCCAGCGGTGTCAGCATGGAGATAACCGTGGAGAGTAGAACGGCGGAAGTGGCGACAACATCGTTGAGGCTGTCCTGCGAGGTTGCAAGGATGGTGGATGAGTCTATCCGTTTACCAAGTTTTCGGTTGAACAGACATAGCCAGACTTTGCAGAGGATGCTGCCGATCAGGATAATAACCGTAACGATACTGGCGTCCACTGCCTCAGGATGCAGGATTTTTTCGATGGAGGACTTTCCAAGCTCAAAGCCAAGAATCAAAATCAGAAAGGCAATGATAAGGCCGGCTACATATTCTGAGCGGCCGTGTCCGAAAGGATGGTCTTTATCAGCGGGCTTGGAGGCAATCTTGAACCCAAGCAGGGTGATAATGGAACTTCCGGCATCGGACAGGTTGTTAAAAGCGTCCGTGACAATGGAAATGCTGGCGCTGAGCAACCCAACGATGCCTTTGCCTGCAAAGAGCAACAGATTGACGAGAATACCGACAATCCCGCTTGCCATGCCATAGCGGGACCGCACTGCCGGATCCTGTACTTGGTCATAGTCTTTTATCAGCCGTTTCATGAGAAAATCTGTCATTGTATATGGCCTCCGTTTTCGATAATATTCGCCGTTTTGCCCTTTCCTATTGATAAGCAGCACTGGAATACCATGTAAACTTGGGATTCCGTCTATCTTAGCATAATTCACGTTGTTCATCAAGATATGGAGAGAGGGAACCCGGGAAAAAGTATCGGTGTCAGATGAAAAACTTGTCTGTCGCCCATTCTGCCGGCATGATCGGAAAGATTGTCTATTTTGTTTTTCACAACGAGTTGAAAACGCTTTAACAGGTTGATATAATAAATACATTATCCGTATATAGATAGTAAATTGGGGGCATTGATATGAGCAATATCAAAATCGAACTTGCGAAGACATTAAAAGAAAAGCCAAAAAATGAAAATGCACTCGACTTTGGAACCATCTTCACAGATCACATGTTCATTATGAACTACGATAAAGGCGAGGGCTGGCATGACGCTCGAATCGTACCGTACGGCCCCCTGTCCCTTGACCCGGCCGCTATGATTCTGCATTACGGTCAGGAAGTTTTTGAGGGCATGAAAGCATATAGAACCCGTGACAACCGGATTTTGTTATTCCGTCCGCAGGAAAATTTTAAGCGTCTCAACAATTCTAATGAGCGCCTTTGCATCCCCAAAATGGATGAGGGCTTCCTCCTTCAGGCACTGACCACCCTGCTTCATGTGGAAAAAGACTGGATTCCGCACCAGGAGGGAACTTCCCTGTATATCCGTCCATTCATCATTGCAACTGATGCGAAGCTGGGCGTACATCCGGCGGAGCATTACTTGTTTATTATCATCCTTTCCCCGGTTGGCGCTTATTACAAAGAGGGGCTTAACCCGGTCAAAATTTATGTTGAGCAAAACTATGTCCGTGCAGTCCGCGGCGGAACCGGTTTTGCGAAAACCTCCGGCAACTATGCTTCTTCCCTTAAAGCGCAGGAGGAAGCGGAAGAACAGCAGTATACTCAGGTTCTCTGGCTTGACGGCGTGGAAAAGAAGTATATCGAAGAAGTCGGAACCATGAATGTGTTCTTTAAGATAAACGGTGAGGTTCTCACACCGGAACTCAATGGAAGTATCCTCCCGGGTGTTACCCGTAAATCCGCCATCGAGCTGGTTCGTTCCTGGGGTTACCCGGTTGTGGAGAGAAAGCTCTCGATTGATGAGGTCTCCAAGGCCTATGACGAAGGTAGACTGGAAGAGGCATTCGGGACCGGAACCGCAGCTGTTATTTCCCCGATCGGTGTACTTAAGTGGCGCGACAAGATTATGAAAATCGGCGGCGGAGAAATCGGCAAGCTGTCCCAGCGCATCTATGATGAGCTGACCGCTATCCAGTGGGGCTATGGCGAAGACAAATTCGGCTGGGCTTACGAAGTAAACTAATACTTTCTCATGAAAAAAGAACCGATACGGTTGGTATCGGTTCTTTTTTTTGTGGGGAAAACGGGAATTTATGTGGTTCTGGCAGGTACTGGGTAATGTGCTTTTCACGGAAAAACTTTACCCTGTTGTTTCTCTGCGCAGGAGTATTTACCCGCACGGCAGTGAAAACATAATATTTACATTAGTATTCCTCTGGAAAATGCGGGAGTTGTGAGGATGTTTCTTGTTTTTTCTGAAAACTCAGATAGGCATCGAGAATCTTTCTTTCCATCTCATGGCGCGCTGCCGCGGTGATTGGGTGGACTATATCGCAAAAACGTCCGTTTTCCCTTCTGCTCGGCATGGCGACAAACATCCGGTCATCCCCTTCGATGATCTTGATGTCATGTACGGCTAAATCTCCTCCTACGGTAATGGAAACAACGGCGCGCAGCCGTCCTTGGTCATAGGTTCTGCGAATTTTGATGTCTGATACTTCCATAACTAGAATTGTCCTCCCAGATGTTTTACTGATAGTATTTGACCCGCCATGCTAAATTATGCGAAGAGAAAACAGAGAAAATGGAAGGGAAAGAAAACAAAATTACACAAAACTGTTTATTTTATCCTTCCAAAACAATATAATAGAAATGGAGTGTAAAGGAAAAACAGCTGGAAATAAAAATGCAAGGATTAGTGGAACGGCTGTAGGAAAAACGGCTTGACAGCCCACTAAAACACATAATGGGAGTGTTACAGATGATTGAAACAAAATATAACAACATCCTGCAAGGGAAAAAACACCTGCATTTTATTGGAATCGGAGGCTCGGGAATGTACCCTCTGGTGCAGATTCTGCACGCGAGAGGGTATTATATCACAGGCTCCGACAATAATGAAACGGACACGTTAAATGAGGAACGGAAGATGGGGATTCCCATTACGCTCGGGCACGATGCGAAAAATCTCGGGGATACGGATCTAGTCGTGTATACGGCGGCTATCCGGCAGGATAATCCGGAACTTGTGTATGCCAAAGAGCATGATATTCCGGTCGTCGAACGTGCGACAATGCTGGGTTTGATTACCCGTCATTTTGAAAACGCCATCTGCATCTGCGGCACCCACGGAAAGACCACGACAACTGCGATGCTCACCCAGATTTTGATGCGCGCGGATATGGACCCTTCGGCGGTCATCGGCGGCCAGCGGCCGGTCCGTGGCGGGGACCGGGCGGGGTGGGCACGCCCGGGGGGGGGGTCGG
>UQSL01000098.1 GCA_900543705.1 uncultured Oscillospiraceae bacterium | reverse complement strand
CATTGAGGCGCTGCTAGTATAATGGCCCCTATGGGGCCGTTGTTCATACCCCACGCTTCGCGTGGGGTTATGATTTCTATGCTGATTCGGACAGGAATCGTACGGGGGAAGCCCCGCTCCAATCAATGCCGGAGTTCTATCGGACTTTTTCGACAGTCAGATTATAGAGCACACCGAGCTCTTCAAGAAATTCCTCTCCGGTCTGTTCGGGCTTTTGCTCCAGCGTTTCGAGGATCTCAGACAAAAGCGGACGAACCGTACTTCTCCCAGTCTCCTTTGAGCTTGAAATGCGGACATTCGCCGGTCATCATATAAAAAGAAAAGCGGTTTTTGGAGCCTTCCGGATTCTGTTCCCTGGTCAAATAGTATCTGCCGTTTTCAGTATTGCGGATACAGCAGATTCCGCCGAGCAGGGGACGATGCAGATAATCCCGTTTGAGCGTGCCGCTCCGATTTTTCCATTTGTATCACTCTTTGTAACAGCGACCAAAAAGTCAATCCCGGCAGGTTATGATTGATTAAAAAAGAACGCAATTAACAGACCGGTGCGGGAATTTTTATGAAAAAAGTCGGATACCCTTTTAGAAAGTTTAAGATATTTTAAAATTTCTTGACTTATATCGTACTTTGATATATCATTCAAACCAATAGAGTTAACTCAGATTCTGGAAGAGGGTAGGGAGCGGCATGTTTGAAGTAAAGAATGTAACCAAACGCTATGGCAGTATGCTGGCCAATAACGATATCAGCCTGTCAGTGGGAGACGGGCAGATTGCGATTTTGCTCGGGCCCAACGGCGCGGGGAAATCGACGATTATCAAATGTATCACCGGCTTACTCCGTTTTGAAGGGGAGATTACCATTGGCGGGTATCCCAATAAAAGTGTAGAGGCAAAGCGTATGCTCGGCTACGTGCCGGAGATGCCTGCAGTTTATAGTCTGCTGACGGTGGAGGAGCATCTTGAATTTATCGGGCGTGCCTATAAGCTTGAAAACTGGCAGGAGGAAGCGAATCGCCTGCTCACCCGTTTTGAGCTCGATAACAAACGCGAAAAGCTGGGAAAAGAGCTTTCCAAGGGCATGCAGCAGAAGTTGAGCATTTGCTGTGCACTGCTGCACCACCCTAAGGTCATTATCTTCGACGAGCCGATGGTTGGTCTCGACCCGCATGCCATCAAGCAGCTCAAGGAACTGTTCCGGGAGCTTCGGGACTCCGGCGCTTCGGTGCTCATCAGTACTCATATGATCGACAGCGTGGAGGATTACTGGGATGTCGCGCACATCATGATGAACGGCGAATTTGCCGCGACGCGTTACCGCACCCAGATCGAGCAGTCGGGGGAGAGCCTGGAAGATTTATTCTTTTCCATCACAGAAGGGCAGGAGGAACGAGCATGAGTGCGCTACGCTACCTGACAGTCACCACCTTCAAAAACAAGCTGAAGGAATTGAAAAACCATCCTTCCAAGCTGATTGCCTATCTACTTTTGATTTCGCTGATGGTCATACTGGTCGTCACCGGTAATCAGGATACTGGTGCAGGCTGGGAGCCCAGGCCGATGGAGGAGCTCGGCCTGATTGTCCTTGCCTTTTACGGGATGAATTTTGTCGTAGATGTGTTCAAAGGGTTTTTCTCCGGGGCGACCTTTTTCACCATGGCGGATGTAAACTTTTTGTTCTCCGCCCCGATTCGCCCCAAACGCATTTTGTTTTACGGCCTGATCCGCCGGGTTGGCATGACGCTGTATGTCGGCTTTTTCATCTTCTTTGAGTACGGGATTTTGCACAACACCTATGGGGTCAACCTGCCGCAACTGTTTTTGCTGTTTTTTGGATATGGTATCACCTATTTCTGTGCGGAAATCACGGCAATGGTGATTTATATCTTTGTCAACGGCAATCCGGCGAGAAAACGGGCGCTGCGCCTGTGCCTGTATGCTTTTGTCGGCCTGCTGGTCGTGGCGGTGGCGATTCCGTTTATGAAAAACGGTTTTACCAACGTACTCGGAAGCTTGGCGCAGGGAGCGGCTTCTCCACTCGTCTCCTATTATCCGGTGCTCGGCTGGGCGAAGTCCTTTGCCTACATGGCGCTGACCGGGAATACCGGGATGATTTTTGTTTTCCTCGGCCTGATGCTCGCTTACATTGCGGGGATGGTTTTACTGATAACCAAACTGCAGTCCGATTACTATGAGGACGTTTTGCAGGCGACCGAGACGACCTATGCGCAGCAGCAGGCGGCCAAGGATGGCAAAATTCTGGAAAACAGCCTCAGCCTGACCGGCAAGGTTAAGCGCGGGACGACCGGGATCAAGAAAGGGCTGGGTGCGGGCGTATTCTACTATAAGCACATGCTGGAAAACCGGCGTGCAGGCATGTTCTTCTTTGACCGGATGTCTCTGCTCTTCCTTTTGATTGGCGGGGTTATGGCCTTTTTCATGAAAGACTTCGGGATAATCGGCATCTTTTCGATGTTTACTTATTTCCAGCTGTTTACGAGCGCGACCGGACGCTGGCTGCGGGAGCTCGGCATGCATTATGTCTATCTGATTCCGGAGCGTCCGTTTTCCAAGCTTGTGCGCCTGTGCGCAGAGAATATCTGCAAGGTAGCGGTGGATGCGGTCGTCACGATGCTGATTATTGGCGTGATTATCGGCGCTTCTCCGATTGAGATTGCGGCAGCGGTTCTCGCACGGTTCGGCTTCGGCATGGTCTTCATGGCGGGCAACATCCTCAGCCAGCGGCTGTTCGGAAGCATTGTGAGCAAAGGGCTGTTGATGTTTTTGTACTTTTTCTTTATGATTCTCATCTGTCTGCCGGGTATTATCGGCGGAATCCTGATTAGCATTGTTTTGCCGGTATCCGCGGCTATCCAGATTGCTGCAGGGATGTTCGGCACAGTAGTATTCAACTTACTGTTGAGTATATTGCTGCTGTTTTTGTGCCGTAATGTGCTTGATAATCTTGAACTCAACAAGCGGTAAGGAAGGTATCAAACAGCGAAAGGGTGCCACAGGATGGTAGAGCTCAAAGAGTTGCACAGACAGGTTTATTAAAATAAGCTTGACAAAGGCTTTAACATACAATAGCAGGACGCATGGGAAACTGACCGAGTCGTTTGATTCCTGGAACAAGCAAAAGGACGACCTGGGGGAGAAGAACTGGCGGATGCCGCCATCTTCCTGCTGGGAGTGCGGAAATTCTGGATGTTGATCTGGAGCGGGAAAGCGGAAAATGCAACTCAAAAATTGGCGTGAAAGTCAAAGCCGGTTGCTGATAGGGCAGGCGGGAATGACGGACATCTCCCCGTGAATACAATGAGTGTATAAAGGGGGAAGTGCCATGAACTGCAGATTTAAGGAACTTTGCTGCAAACAGGTCATCAATGTTAGGGACGGAACCTGTCTGGGCTGCGTCTGCGACGTTGAGGTCGACACAAAATGCGCCCAGGTGATTGCCCTGGTCGTCTTTGGGAGGCTGAAATGCTTCGGACTGCTTGGCAGGGAGGATGACATCATCATCCCGTGGCGCAACATCAACGTCATTGGTGAGGACACGATTTTAGTCAACTGTGAGCCCTGCCGGGGCAGGGCAAGGCGGAAAAATAAATTTATGGAATGGCTTTTTGGATAAAAACCAAAAAAAGCTTGCCAAATCGCTAATTTTGTGATATCCTTTTATGGAAAAAACACACGCTGTGCATGCTGTAGCAGGTGCGTGCCCGGGTATCGGACACGGTCGCTCGACAGGGAATGCCGGCGGAGGAAAAACCTAAGGAGGAACAATAAATGGGTGTAGTATCAATGAAGCAGCTTCTTGAAGCAGGTGTTCATTTCGGACATCAGACAAGAAGATGGAACCCGAAAATGGCTCAGTACATCTTTACTGAGAGAAATGGCATTTACATTATCGACCTGCAGAAGACGGTCAAAAAGCTTGAGGAAGCTTACATGTTCATTCGTGATCTGTCTGCAAACGGTGAGAGCGTCCTGTTTGTCGGAACCAAAAAGCAGGCCGGCGAATCCGTCCGTGAGGAAGCGGAGCGCGCAGGCGCGCACTATGTCAATGCACGCTGGCTCGGCGGCATGCTGACCAACTTCAAAACCATCCGCCGCAGAATCGATCGTCTTGAGCAGCTGCGCAAGATGGAAGAGGATGGCACCTTTGATCTCCTTCCGAAGAAGGAAGTTGTCAAACTGAACCTCGAGATTGAAAAACTGGAAAAATTCTTGGGCGGTATCAAAACCATGAACAAACTCCCGGGCGCACTCTTCATCGTTGACCCGAGAAAAGAGAGAATCGCTGTAGCGGAAGCAAAGAAGCTTGGTATCCCCATCGTTGCAATCGTCGACACCAACTGTGACCCCGACGAAATCGACTACGTTATCCCGGGCAACGACGACGCAATCCGCGCGGTCAAACTGATTTCCTCCACGATGGCAAACGCGATCATCGAAGGACGTCAGGGCATGCAGACCGAGGAAGAAGCAGCTAAAGAGGAAGAGACCGAGGCTGCTGAATAAAACTGGAATACGAGAGAATGCCCTGGCTTTGTGTTGGGGCATTCTTTGAGTAAATGAATACAACGATATATAGAGATAAAATTTAGGAGGAATACCAATGGCTGCTTTTACAGCAAAAGACGTACAGGCACTCCGCGAGAGAACCGGTTGCGGAATGATGGAATGCAAAAAGGCATTGACCGAGGCAAACGGCGATGCGGAAAAAGCGATCGAACTCCTTCGTGAAAAGGGACTTGCCGCGGCTGCAAAGAAGGCTGGCCGTATCGCGGCGGAAGGTCTTGTCTATGCGCTGATCAATGATGCGAATGACTGCGGTGTTATCATCGAAGTCAACTCTGAGACCGACTTCGTCGCAAAGAATGCAGATTTCCAGGCATTTGTCGACACCTGTGCACGCACGGTTATTGAAAAGAATCCGGCTGACATTGCCGCTTTGCTCGCAGAGAAGGCTGTGGGCAGCGAGCAGACCGTCGAGGAAATGCTCCGCGAGAAGATCCTCACCATCGGGGAAAACATGAAAATCCGCCGTTTCACCAGAATGGAAGGCGACCTAGTCACCTACATCCATGGCGGCGGAAGAATCGGTATTCTCGCAAAATTCGAGACCTCTAACGGTATCGCTGACAAAGACGAGTTCAAGGCTTATGCGAAGGATATCGCTATGCAAATCGCTGCTGCCAATCCGACCTATACCACCAAAGAGGATGTCCCGGCTGATGTTCTCGAGAAGGAGAAAGAAATCCTTACCGCTCAGGCAATTAACGAGGGTAAACCCGCAAACATCGCTGAAAAAATGGTTATGGGTAGAATCGGCAAGTTCTACAAAGAAAATTGCCTGGTGGAACAGCCGTTTATCAAAGACGGAGACGTCACCGTTGCGAAGTATACCGAGAACACCGCAAAAGAGCTCGGCGGCGACATCAAAATTGTTGGTTTTGTCCGTTATGAGAAGGGCGAAGGCCTCGAGAAGAGAGAGGACAACTTTGCAGATGAAGTTGCCAGCATGATGGGAAACTAATCTGAATGAAAATAAAGTCTGAAAATGTGCTTAAAGTTAAGTGATTACGCATGATTGAGGCAGTTTTGAACCTTTCGTAAATTACTAAAATCTATCATAAAATATCGGGTAGGTTTTCGTCAAAGTTTCGTCAGCAAGTTCGTCAGATGATTTGACGAAACAGAAAGAGCAAAGTTTGCGTAGAATTTAACAGAAAGGGACAGATGATATTGAGTGTTGAGGGTATATTGCGAAAGCAATGTATCCTCATTTTTTGGAAGAAACGCTGTGTTTAATGAGTATTTAATAAAAAAATTATTGGTGAATTTAGATTATCTCTTTAGAAGTTCTTATATGTCGGTATAGCCCGTATT
>UQSL01000097.1 GCA_900543705.1 uncultured Oscillospiraceae bacterium | reverse complement strand
ACCCCATTCATTAGATAGTATACCACACTGTCTAACAAATGGGGTGCAGTTCAATATGAGTATGGCGTTTTTTACCCTCCAATTATCCTGAGGATTTTTGATACCGGATGCTTCCACTTCGTATTACAGGGATTTGCACAGGGGATAGGCGAAAGAAAACAGGACGGCAAAGGCCGTCTCGCTTTCCTCGTTTTTATCTGTGAATTGTTTATGCCTTGTTAACAGAACCGAAGAGTTCCATCTTCTCTTTGACTTTTGCTTTAATAGCGTCAAAGCCCGGTGCAAGGAGCTTACGCGGGTCAAAGCCTTTGCCCTGTTTGTCTTTGCCGGCCTCGATGTATTTGCGGGTAGCTTCCGCGAAGACGAGCTGACACTCGGTATTGACATTGATTTTTGCAACGCCCAGCGAGATTGCGGTTTTAATCATATCATCAGGGATGCCGGTACCGCCGTGAAGTACCAGAGGAATGCCGCCAGTCGCTTCTTGAACCTTTGCCAGGACATCGAAGTTGAGGCCTTTCCAGTTTTCCGGATAAACACCGTGGATGTTGCCGATACCTGCTGCGAGGATGTCCACGCCGAGGTCTGCAATCATTTTACACTCGTTCGGATCGGCAACTTCGCCGCCGCCGATGACACCGTCTTCCTCACCGCCGATTGCGCCGACCTCAGCCTCGATAGAAATGCCCTTGGAGTGGGAAAGTTCGACGAGTTCTTTGGTTTTTGCGATGTTTTCCTCGATCGGATAATGAGAACCGTCAAACATAACGGAAGAGAAACCTGCTTCCATGCATTTGATAGCGCCGTCATAGGAACCGTGGTCCAGATGCAGGGCGACCGGCACGGTGATGCCGAGCTCTTCGAGCATACCATTGACCATACCGACAACGGTTTTGTAGCCGCACATATATTTTCCTGCGCCCTCAGAAACGCCGAGGATAACCGGAGAATTGCACTCCTGTGCAGTCAAAAGAATTGCTTTTGTCCACTCCAGGTTGTTGATGTTGAACTGGCCGACGGCATATTTGCCCTCTTTTGCCTTCCGGCACATTTCAGATACAGAAACTAACATGTTAAACAGCCTCCTAATGAAATTCGGTGGTAATCTTCTGATATCCTCATTATAGTTTATTGATAGAAAAAAATCAAACCATTTTTGGCATTCACCGCTTACAACCGGCATAATACAGTGCCGATTCACATATGTCGGGATTGTAGGTCGTACCGGCAGTGAAATACCGCCGGCAGCCAAACTATACAGGAGGAGTTTTTATGCAGGTAATAATAGAACCCATTTTTGATATCCTCTATCTGTGCACCGTACTTTTTTTGGGAGTGCGCATGCTCTGTTCAGCCAGACAAACTGAGCACCGTCTGTTTGGCCTGGCGGCAGTCGTCCTCGGCTGTGGGGACGCATTTCATCTGCTTCCCCGTGTCTACGCCCTGCTCAGCGGTGGGCTTGGGACGCAGACGACGGCGCTGGGAATTGGAAAATGTATCACTTCGATATCTATGACCATATTTTACGTCCTGCTCTTTCAAATTTGGTGCCTGCGCTATCAGGCCAACCGCTCGAAAATCCTCACTTGTTCCGTATTCCTGCTCGCCGGGGGCCGCATTATCCTCTGCCTGCTGCCACAAAATGAGTGGACTTCCGCTAATGCTCCCCTGCTCCCCGCGCTGCTGCGCAACCTCCCGTTTACTCTGCTCGGTCTGCTCATTCTCCTGCTCTTTCTGTTTCAGGGGCGGTTAAACGATGACTATGTATACCGGTGGCTCTGGCTGGCGGTGGCGCTAAGCTTTGCCTGCTATCTTCCGGTGGTGCTGTTTTCCGGGAGATATCCCACCGTCGGAATACTGATGATTCCAAAGACGCTGTGCTACGTGTGGATAGTTTTCATGGGACGTCGGGATATGAGGTCTTCCGAGCAGAAAAAGCGGGAGAAGCGTATTTAAAGCTTTCCCCGATTTATTTGCCAAATCTATTCTTTCTGTTTTCTTGTTGCAAAATGATCAGGTTACTCCTGAAATCCGGGTGAAACATCTCCGCATTTTGTTGATTTCCACGATTTCTTTGCAGAAGACTCTCAATAATTTGCAAACTTATTGGGAATGCTCTATAATATTGCACGGTGTTTTACGTGAATATTGTCAAAAAAGGTGTGAGATACGGTGCAAAGGGAACCCGAAAATCCACGGAGTGAGACAAAAAATGCGCTGGAACTGGTGGGAAAAACTAAGCTCAAGTTGATCCTAAAAGCCATCCTGGTTGGGGTGTTGGGCGGGTTGGTCATCTGCTCCTTTCGCTTTCTCCTCTCGAAGTCGGAGATACTGGTGCGGACCGTCTTTCTATTTGTAAGAGAGCATTTAATATGGCTTCCCATCCTGATTTTCGGTTATCTTGTGCTCGGTCTGATAGTCGGTGCAATCGTCAAAACAGAGCCTATGATCAAGGGAAGCGGTATCCCGCAGGTGGAAGGACAGCTCATCGGGGCGTTTCATATCAACTGGCTGCCCGCACTGATGAAAAAATATATCGGCGGCCTGCTTTCCATCGGCTCCGGGCTGAACCTCGGGCGGGAGGGGCCTTCTATCCAGCTCAACGCCCTGGTCGGGCAGGGTGTCGCGGACATGCTGAAATCCCCGGATTATGAGAAAAAAATCCTCATTACCTGTGGGGCGAGCGCCGGGCTTTCCGCTGCGTTTAGTGCACCGCTTGCCGGTGTGCTCTTCGCGCTCGAAGAGGTGCACAAGAACTTTTCCAGCGTCATCCTGCTCACCTCGATGGTATCGAGTGTGTGTGCATCAATTGTTGCCGGAATCTGGTTCGGCACCACCCCGAGCCTTTATGTCGGGCAGCTCTCCCCTCTTCCAGTAAAACTCTATCTCCTGCTTGCGGCCATGGGAGTGCTGCTTGGATTGTTTGGCGTGCTCTACAACAAGGTTTTGCTGTACACACAGGATTTGTACGCGAAAATCAAGCGGTTCCTCCCGTTTTCCCAAGTTTTGATTCCGTTTGTGCTTATCATCCCGATTGGCCTTTTCTTCCCGGATCTGCTGGGAGGAGGCCACCACATCATCACGCTGCTTGAGACAAAGGATTATGCCATGGGAATCCTGCTGCTCTATTTGTTGGTACGGTTTGTCTTTTCCATGGCTTCCTATGGAAGCGGTGTGCCGGGAGGTATCTTTTTGCCGCTGCTTGCTCTGGGAGCCTGCTTTGGCGCAATCTTCGGCAACGGAGCACAGGCACTGTTCGGGTTTGAGGATACCTACCTCCTCAACTTCATCGTCTTTGCCATGGCGGGATACCTGACTGCGGTTGTTCGCTCTCCCATCACTGCAAGCATCCTGATTACCGAGATGAGCGGAAGCTTCCGCAACTTCCTCCCGGTCATCATTGTCTGCCTGTTTGCCTATGTCACTGCAAATCTGCTTCCCGGAAAACCGATCTATGAATCTCTGCTCGAGCGCATTCTCCCCTATCAGGAGCGCCGCTACAACTCCACGGGCAAGGAAATTATCGAAATCTCAGTGGAGCCGGGCAGTTACATGGAGAATATGAAAATCAAGGACATGGTGTGGCCCAAGGAGAGCCTGCTGGTTGCCATCCACCGCGGATGCCTGGAGATAATCCCCAAAGGCGACACGGTCATTGAGGCGCAGGACAACTTGGTGGTATTGACAGACGGCGTCTATCTCAACGAGGTACGCTCCAAGCTCGAGAGTGCTGCCACCCATTCTATCCTTTCCTGATACCTAAAATCCCACCCGGATGATTTTTCAATCCGAGTGGGATTTTTCTGTATTATAAAAAACACTCCGGATGTTCCGGTTGTTGAAAACGCCCGATTCGTGCGTAAAGCAGGGATCGGGCGTTTGTATGGAAGGGAAAGAAACTGTGGAAAAAGATGCGCAATAGCGCCGAGAATCGGCACGGAAACTGCGGTCACTGTCACTCACAAGCCGGATGCGAACAGCGAGTCAATCTGTGCGGAATCAGTTAGGCCCTTGAAAAAAATCGGAATGGTGGTCGATCTAAACCATCTACTTGCTCCTAGCGGCCCCTGCCATATATTTCCCAATAAGGTTCACTGTTATTTTACAGGAGTTTATTTTGCAACGCTACCCTTTTCATGTATAATGTAAGTAAGAATTTAGCATTCATTCGATTTATTTTGATATAGCTCATCATTTTAGGAGATGATCATTTGGCTGATTTCATCACACATACTCTGTTCGGGGAACTGGCACTTCCCGCATTCCCTTCTGCTGCAAAGCGGGTTCAATCGATGCATCCTGCCGCCTTTTATTGGGGCCTGCAGGGACCGGATCTGCTGTTTTTCCGCAAGGCGGTCCTGGGAAAAAGCCCGCTTTACAAGTTCGCTTCGATGATGCACAGTGAAAAAAATACCGAGTTGTTTGCCTGTATGGCGGAATATATCGACACGCTTAATGACATCGATCAAAGCATTGCACTCTCCTATTTTTACGGCTTTCTCTGCCACTATGCCCTTGACAGTGAAATCCACCCTTACGTCTACTGTCGGCAGTATGAGATGGCTCAAAAACATCCAGCGGTCAGCGGTTCCGCTCTTCATTGCCAGATTGAAACAGACATTGACTCCGTACTCTATACCCGTCTGAAAAAAGAGCCGGTCACCTCTTTTTCGCCGGAAAAACGTTACACCATCCCCAAAGAGGAGACCTACGTCATCGCCAGACTGTATGCTTATGTTCTGCGCAAGGTGTACAAACAGACTGTACCGTTTGATCAGATTGTCAGGTGCTTCTCTGATACCTTGATGATTCAAAAGCTGCTCTTTTCCGGTTCCGGCGCGGTGTTTGCCGCAACAAAAAGCCTGGATACCCTGATTCGTTCCAAAGGACTGCTCACCTCCCACGTTAAGGGGAAAACTCCGAAATGGGACTGCCTTAATTTAAAGCATCGTCCGTGGCATAACCCACATACCCCTCAGGAGCAGCGGACGCAAAGCGTCCTGGAAATCTTAGCCACTGCACGACGTAAGGCCATCCGGCTTGCAAGAGATTATACCTCCCAGCTTGAGCAGCGCGACTTTACCCCTCCTATTGAACTGACAGAGACCTTTTCCAACGGGGACCTGCGCAAAGACGGCCTCTTAAACACCAACACAAAGGAGTAGTTCCGACAGATGAAACTCAATCTTGCCTGTTGTCAGGTCCCTGTGACAGATGACCTAAAGCAAAGTCTCAGCGTGACCCGGCAATATATCGAGCGGGCAGCACAGCGAGGTGCGGATATTGTCCTGCTGTCCGAGATGTTCTGCTGTCCCTATGACAACTCCTGTTTTCCAACCTATGCACAGAGTGCGCATGGGGAAATCGCCTCTTTCGTGGCAAAGACAGCGGCGAACAATCACATTTATCTGTTCGCAGGCTCCTTCCCGGAGCTGGAAAACTCAAAAATTTATAACACCTGTCTTGTTTCAGCCGTGAAGGCCAATTGATTGGACAGCACCGCAAGGTGCATCTCTTTGATATTTCAGTGGAAAATGGCGTATCCATCAGGAATCCGATATTCTGACCGCCGGGAATCAAATTACAACCGTGGATACCGAGTTTGGCGCCTGTGTTACTTGGCTGACGCTGCTCAATATATTTAGCCATGATTTTCAAATGCCAAAGCAACCCAGTAAAAAGATTGTTTTATCGGCAATGCGACGTATTATGCTGTAGGAACCGCATGAGCCTTTGCCTTTACAACCGAACTTTTGTAAATACATTTGCCCGGTCACCGTGTTTTACATTACCGAGTCTATAGACCTAAGCTTGCTTACAGACTTTCTATCAACCTCTGTTCTGCCGCATCGAAAACCGCCAGATATTGTTGGTTTGTCAAAGATGTGTTACACATTAGGGAAAGCGAATAAGACCTGCTT
>UQSL01000096.1 GCA_900543705.1 uncultured Oscillospiraceae bacterium | reverse complement strand
AAGTGAGGCCAAAGGCAAAGTATGTGGTCATTTACCGACACAGAAGTGAATATCCAGTATTTTTATAATTTATCAATACGGATAGTTTTCATCCTGCCAAAGGATAATGTGTCCGGCTTCCCGGGTTTTCGGCAAATCAATCAGCCGCTGGTTGGTACTTCCCCTGTATTGCAGGCGCAAATCCAGCTGAGAGAGTTCAAATCTGCCGTCAATCAGCAAATCCACCAAAGCGAGCAGTCGGTCTGTATCCGCATCCTCTCTGGCGAGCAGTTCTTCATACGTATAACCTGTGAATGCGGTGATATGGTACCCATATTGTTTCAGTTCCTTTGCCAGAGTGGCAAAGGCGGCGCACTGGCAGAAAGGCTCTCCCCCTGAAAAGGTCACACCCTTTACAAGAGGATTCTGTCGTACCTGCTCGACAATCTGGGATACCGGGGTCATCGTGCCCCCTTCAAACGGGTGAGTGGCTGGATTATGGCAGCCCTCACAGTGATGCGGGCATCCCTGGCAAAAAACGACAAACCGGATGCCCGGCCCGTCAACAATCGACTCGTGGATAATTCCCGCGACGCGGATTTGTCCTTCCATATTACAACTGCTCCATACTGTCTGCGACAGTCGTGTGCTTCACACGGTCATGCTCTTCCGCGCGTTTGGCGTCGTTCCACTGGTCCATCGTGCCGACCAGGTATCCGGTAATGCGACGGATACGCTCAAACCCGCAGTCACCGTCGTGTTCCTTACGGCCGCATTTCGGGCAGACATTGTCGATAATGCCGGTGTAACCGCACATCGGGTCACGGTCGACCGGATGGTTGATGGAACCGTAGCCGATACCGCTTTCCTTCATGTAGCGAACCACCTGCTCAAAGGCATCCAGGTTTTTGAGCGGGTCGCCGTCAAGCTCAACATAGGAGATATGTCCGCCGTTGGTCAGGTTGTGATATGGTGCCTCCAGGCGGATCTTCTCAAATGCGGAAATCGGGTAGTATACTGGAATATGGAAGGAGTTTGTGTAGTACTCCCGGTCGGTCACACCCTCGATGACGCCGAAGCGTTTTGCATCAATTTTGACAAAGCGTCCGGAGAGTCCTTCCGCAGGCGTTGCAATTAAAGAAAAGTTTAAGCCGTATTTCTTGGAGGCCTCATCCATGCGGTGACGCATATGGCCGACAATTTCAAGCCCCAGATTCTGCGCAGCAGGGCTCTCCCCATGGTGCTTACCGATGAGGGCTTTGAGGCATTCCGCCAGTCCGATGAAGCCGAGGGTCAGCGTGCCATGCTTGAGCACCTCGCCCACCTCATCGTCCGGGCCGAGCTTGTCGGAATCAATCCAGATGCCCTGTCCCATCAAAAACGGATAGTTGCGTACTTTCTTCGAGGCCTGGATTTTGAAGCGGTCGAGCAGCTGGTCGATAATGAGGTCGATTTTATCGTCCATCATCTCAAAAAAGAGATCGACATCCCCGTTTGCCTTGATGGCAAGGCGCGGAAGATTGAGGGAAGTAAAGCTTAGGTTTCCGCGGCCGTTTGTAATTTCCCGGCTCGGGTCATAAACGTTTGCCATGACGCGGGTCCGGCAGCCCATGTAAGCGATTTCGGTTTCCGGATGGCCTTCCTTGTAGTACTGCGCGTTGAACGGCGCGTCGAGGAAAGAAAAGTTCGGGAACAGTCTCTTTGCCGAGACACGGCAGGCAAGCTTGAACAGATCATAGTTGGGATCTGTCGGATTGTAGTTGACTCCTTCTTTTACCTTGAAAATGTGAATCGGGAAAATCGGGGTCTCCCCGTTTCCAAGGCCTGCTTCCGTCGCGAGCAGGACGTTTTTGACAACCATTCTGCCCTCGGGCGAAGTGTCCATCCCGTAGTTGAGGGAGGAAAACGGAATCTGTGCACCTGCACGGGAGTGCATGGTGTTCAGGTTATGGATCAGAGCCTCCATCGCCTGATAGGTCGCGCGGTCGGTTTCCTTCTGTGCATAGCGGTAGGCAAACTCGGATGCTTTTTTCAAATCCTGCTCAGGAACGAGGTCTTTCAGCTCTTCCGCTTCCCGTTCACGGAAGCCGTTGTCATCCGCAAGCACCGGGCGCAGGCCCTCTTCCTTCCACAGGCGTTCGTGCAGCGCCTTGATGGTATCCTCCTCGACCGGATCGTCGAGGAGCGAAAGGGCCTTGCAGAGGTTCTGGCGATACAACTTCGCATAGGTCTTGCAGACGCCGTGCGCCATACCGTAATCGAAGTTCGGGATGCTCTGTCCACCATGCTGGTCGTTCTGGTTGGCCTGAATGGCGATACAGGCAAGAGCGGAGTAGCTTTGGATATCATTCGGCTCTCTCAGGAAACCGTGTCCGGTCGAAAAACCGCCTTCAAACAGTTTTTCAATGTCAATCTGACAGCAGGTCGTCGTCAGGGTCAAAAAGTCGAGGTCGTGGATATGGATATCCCCCGAAATGTGCGCCTTGGAGTGTTCTGGTTTTAACACAAACATTTCATAAAACTGTTTGGCGCCCTCGGAGCCGTATTTGAGCATGGTGCCCATTGCGGTATCTCCGTCGATGTTTGCGTTTTCCCTCTTGACGTCGTTTTCCGCCGCATCTTTAAAAGTGAGGTCCTCATATACCTTCATCAGACGGGTGTTCATCTCGCGTACACGGGTGCGCTCCGCACGGTAGAGGATATATTCTTTTGCGGTGCGGGCATGTCCGGATTCCACCAAGATTTTTTCCACTGCATCCTGGATGGTTTCCACACTGGGTCGCTCCTCATGCAGCTCCCTTTCGAGATATTCGACAACTTTTTCCGCCAAGCCCTTTGCCGTCTCATAATCCTGACCGCCCAGGACCTGTGCTGCGCTAAAAATCGCATTCGTGATTTTTTCCAGTTCAAAAGGAGCTTCCCGCCCATCGCGCTTGATAATTGTCTGAATCATTTAAAAAATCCTCCCTCGTACTACATCTTGTATGATGTTACAAACATTTCATTCTCTTCCGACAAAATATCGTCTGTTCCCAAAATATACTATACTCATTTTGTATAGTATAAAATCCTGAAAAAAGAAAAGGGCGACAACCACAATATCTTGTGTTTGAACCCCACTCTGCCTGAAAGTTCCTTCATGACGGACTACCGGCCGCTTTTGTGGATCAAGACAATGGCGTAACCCGTTTTCGAACCTGCTTTTGCTTCCTTTGAGTGATTACGTTTTTCATTATAGACAGATAAGGGGGCGCTGTCAATTGTAAAAAGCGCACAAACAAGCTTGTCAAAAAAACGGAAAGAAAAATCTCCGCCCATTTTTTTCCAAATAGGCGGAGCTTTGTAATTGACATAACTACTACATCTTGTGGAGCAGTTCGGTATAGTCCGGCATCGGCCACTCTGCCTTCGGCACAAGGGCCTCCGCCGCATCACAGTGGCCCCGAAGCACACGCATGGCGTCTTCCAGGGAGGATTTACACTCCAATGCCGTCTCATAGGAAGGGGAAATGGAGGACAGCTTTTGATGGATATCACGTAGGTTACGAACCGCATCAGCGATGTAGTCAATGAGCTCCGTCATTTTGCCCAATGTTTCCTCCGCAGAGGACAAAATAAATCCAGCCTGTTTGACCTCATTGAGAGAGTGAGCCAGTTCGCCCGCGTACCGGATACATGCTGGTAGAATTTGTCTGTCCGCCATATCCAGCATCACGGCAGCCTCAATCAGGATGACCTTGACATAATTCTCGACCAGTACTTCAAACCGGGAGTGGCACTCGTCCTTAGAGAAAACGTGATATTTTTCAAAAAGTTCCATATTTTCCGGTTTGAGATAGGAGGCATAGGCTTCCAAAGAAGAACTGAGCATGGGCAGGCCGCGTCTTTGCGCCTCTTTCACCCATTCCTCAGAGTAATTGTTGCCGTTAAAGATAACTCTGCCATGATTACGCATGGTGTCGTGAAAAATATCCCTGAGCTCGGCGTCAAAGTTATCCGCATGTTCAAGCCGAGTCGCAAATTCGTCGAGAGATTCCGCGACAATCGTATTGAGCACATAGTTTGCATCCGCAATTGAACAGGTAGAACCTACCATACGGAATTCAAATTTATTTCCGGTAAAGGCAAAGGGAGACGTCCGGTTGCGGTCAGAGGAATCCTTCGGGAGTTGGGGCAAGGTCTGAACGCCGGTAGAGAGTACGGCAAACGCGTCATCCGGATGATTTCCCTGCTCTTCCCTGCCACTTTGCTCAAGAATTGAGGTGAGCTGCTCTCCTAAAAAAATAGAGATAATCGTCGGGGGCGCCTCATAGCCGCCGAGGCGGTGGTCATTTCCGATAGAGGCAGCAGACATCCGCAGCAAATCCGGATGGCGGTCCACTGCCGTAATGACCGCACAGAGGAAAAGCAGGAACTGGACGTTTTCATATGGGGTCTTGCCTGGGTCAAGCAGATTGATGCCGTCATCCGTAGACAAAGACCAGTTATTGTGCTTGCCGCTGCCGTTGATGCCCTCAAACGGCTTCTCGTGCAGCAGGCAGGCGAGGTTATTCTTCTTCGCGATAATCCGCATGGTGGACATGATGAGCTGGTTGTGGTCGCAGGCCACATTCGCTGTGCCAAAGAGCGGGGCAAGCTCAAACTGTGCCGGAGCCGCCTCATTGTGCTCCGTTTTGGCAGTGACGCCAAGGGACCAAAGCTCCTCATCGAGTTGTTTCATATAGTCGGAGACGCGGATTTTGATACTCCCGCAGTAGTGATCGTCGAGTTCCTGGCCTTTGACCGGCTTTGCGCCGAACAGGGTGCGCCCGCAGATTTTCAGATCCAGGCGTTTTTCATACAGCTCACGGTCAACAAGGAAATATTCCTGCTCTGCGCCGACTGTCGGGACGACACGCCGAGAGGTAGCGTTGCCGAACAGGTGCAAAATCCGCATCGCCTGTTTGGAGACCGCTTCCATCGAGCGCAAAAGCGGCGTTTTTTTATCAAGCGCCTCTCCGTTGTAGGAACAGAAGGCAGTCGGGATATACAGCGTGGAGTCCTTGACAAACGCCGGGGAATTCGGGTCCCAGGAGGTGTAACCGCGCGCTTCAAAGGTGGAGCGCAGGCCGCCGTTTGGGAAAGAGGAGGCATCCGGTTCGCCCTGGGAGAGCATTTTGCCGGAAAATTCAGTGATGACCCGTCCATCCGAAGTCGGGGAGATAAACGAGTCATGCTTTCCGGCCGTGATATTCGTCATCGGCTGGAACCAGTGGGTGAAATGGGTCGCCCCGAGAGACACTGCCCAGTCCTTCATTGCACCGGCAACAACCTCGGCAACGTCGCTTTCAAGCGGCAGGCCCTCGCGAATTGTTTTCTTTAAGCTTTCGTAGGTACTTTTCGGCAGTTTTTGCCGCATGATGTAATCGGAAAACGCCCTGCTTCCAAATTGCTTTTCCAGGTCAAATGCCATTTCATACCCCTCCGTTGTTATCCGCTGTTTTTGATATTCTCTTTCTGAAACAGGCAGGATTCTGCAGCTTTTGCAAATTCCTTTCCGTATTTTATCATTAAGGCTTTAGGGGTTCAAGACTTCGGATGCAACTTCGGCCCACTTTCTCCAATGTATACAAAAATACAACGGAAGCCGACTGGTTTGAGTACACATTCAAAACGGGTGTTTGCAAGCCCTCATTGCATTCTTTACCCCTTCGCATTGAGTATTTGCTTCGAAGTGCTTTCCTCCCGAAAAGCGGACAGAGCAGAAAACTCCAAAGCCTTGACACAAATTCGTTATTAAACTATGCATGGCTCATGAGCTGACGTCAAAATATGAGGTTCTAGGTATGATTCATTCCATGAAGCCAGCGCCTGAACAGCCGATGGCTTTCACTCTGCTTAAACAGAGATAAAAAAGCCCCCTTCTCCTGCGTGAACTGTGAACTGCCCCAGAATGAACTGCCCCAGAATGAACTGCCCCAGAATGTACAGACAGCACAAAAAAGCCCC
>UQSL01000095.1 GCA_900543705.1 uncultured Oscillospiraceae bacterium | reverse complement strand
CAGTGATACGAGAGTGGTATTCCTGAACGGAATCCCCCTTGGCAACAGAACGGGAAATCAGGTCGGCACCGGAATTTTCTCCGTTTAGGAAAACTTCAAAATCTGTTTTCGCATGCTGAGTACCCTCAGTCAAAAGTCTTTCACGGATGATGAGTTTGGCATCCGCTTCCACAACAGCGCTGGTTTTACGGGTGGTTTGATCCACACCGCCAATTTGGGAGGTGTCCATTTCTAAAACGGAACCCTCTGCGAGGGTCGCTTCGGTAACCGGGTCAATTTTACGCAGTCCGGTGCCCTTGCCGATGCCAACGTGTTTTTCCACGTATTTCACATGTGCATTTTTTTCGAGGAAAAAGCGGTGGATACCATTGTGACGGGCGTCCTCTTCATCTTCTGTACTGACGCCGCATCCAGCGACGATCGTGACGTCCGCATCTTCTCCAACATAGAAATCATTGTATACTAAGTCATCGATTTCCCCGTGGGTGACACAGGCAGGGATGTATACGGTTTCTCCTTTGGTTCCCGGCAAAACAATGATATCAAGCCCCGGTTTATCGGTTTTGGATTCAATTCGGATATGTTCGGTGGAAAGGCGTCCCGCACACAGTCCGTCCTCTCTAATATTATATGCTCCGGTATATCCGCCCTGCCAGTCTGAGACAAGGCTCAATAATTTTTCTGTGATTTTATTCATCAGAAATTACCTCCTATCGGTCTAGATGTTTTGGGCAGGATGACGCTTCTTCCAGCAGGGAGGAAAGCAGCTCATGCCGCGGCCCTTTCGCCTGGATTTTACCGTCCGCCAGCACCACAATTTCATCTGCAATGGATAGGATGCGTTCCTGATGAGAGATGATTACCAGAGAACCGGTAAGGGACTGGCGGATGTCTTGGAATACCCCGATGAGATTTTGGAAACTCCACAAGTCGATTCCGGCTTCCGGCTCGTCAAAGACGGTCGCCTTGGTATGGCGCTCAATTACCGTTGCGATTTCAATTCGTTTGATTTCACCGCCGGATAGGCTTGCGTTGACTTCGCGGTCAATATATTCCTGTGCACACAAACCCACTTTACTGAGAATCTCGCACAGTTCCTCGTCACTGAGTTTCCGCTTTGCGGCAAGTTCCATCAAATCCCGGACGGTGAGCCCTTTAAAGCGCACCGGCTGCTGAAATGCGTAGCTGATACCGAGATTGGCCCGTTCGGTAATATCCATGTCTGTGATATCGGTATCATTTAAATAGATGCGTCCGGAATCCGGTTTTTCCAGGCCGGCAATCATTTTTGCAAGTGTCGTTTTGCCGCCGCCGTTTGGTCCTGTGATGACGACAAGTTTGGAATCCGGAATGACAAGGTCAATTCCGTCCAAAATCCGCTGGCCACCAGGAGCGGTCCATACAAGGTGTTCAAGAGTCAGCATTTTTGTCATTACTCCTTTGTTTGTTCGTCTTAGATGGTTCATTTACCAGTGAAACGATCTTATCCCGATAAACAAGCTCATGGAAAACCGAAATACAATTCCCGTATAATTTTGGGTTATTTTTATTATATACTAATTTACTAGGAATTTCAATCCTTATCCAGTCACTTTTTTCACGATTCTATTGTTCCATTCTTCCCTATTGTCTGTCAAAGCAGACCGAAAATTCTGTCATGGAGTTTTTTTATCTGCTGTGGTATAATTTTTAAAATACAGGAATTTTCAAAGGAGAGCGAAAAATGACGAGGCAGGAACGGGCAGCAATGCAGGCGATGAGCGAATGGCTTTCAGATGAACACGAACTTGGACACCCACCGGCGGAAATTGAATGCGCCGGTACATTTGACCTGCACGAGATGCACTACTACATGTTTCGATACAAAAAATCACGCATAGACAGAGAATGGCTGCTGGGAGTCTGCGGCGGATATGCAGATGACGGGCTGACGCACTGCGGACATGTGTTCAGCGAAATGGAACCGTTTGACCCCGCTACCGCTGAGGAAAAATCCGTCGCCATGGTGGAAATGATTCGGGAATACTGGATGGCCCAGGCAAAACAGGAACTTGAACGCCGGGAAGAACCGGAGAAGGCCGCCGCAGAAGGGGAGGAACACACAGGTTCCTTTGTCGGATTTGTCCTGCTTTCCTCTTGTGAATGGGAGAAAGAAACATTTTGCCGGGATTTACTGCAAGAATGGGGTGTCGCCGTGGAAGAGACTGAGGAGGAATCTTCTATAGAGGGGGATTCGTTTGTGTTTGAAGCGGACGGGATGCTGGCAGCAGTCAGTCTAATGCCAGCCCCGATCCCAAACGGTGAAGCGGAAGAAAACGCGGCAAACAATTACCTGTGGCCCGAGGCGGTGGAAACAACCAAAGGACATACCGCTCATTTGATCATAGCTGTCCTTGGGAAAGACCACTCCCCCTATGACGCAGGCGAGCTGTTTGTCAAGCTGTGCAGTACCTGCCTGAACCAGAAAAACGCACTTGGCGTATATACCTCCGGGACGGTATTTGAGCCGGCATTCTATCATGATGCTGCAAGGATGATGCAGGATGGTTCTCTCCCGATTCTCAACTGGATATACTTTGGTTTGTACCAGGGGAAAGAGGGTATCAGCGGATATACTTATGGAATGACCCTGCTTGGAAAAGAGGAAATAGAAGTACTTGAGGCAAACACCTCTCCCTCAGATTTGAGAAATTTCCTTGTGGATATCGCCTATTATGTTCTGTCGTCGGATGTCACGCTCCATGATGGGGAGACGATTGGTTTTTCTGAAGATCAAAAGTTGCCGATTTCCCGCTCTGAAGGGGTTGCCGTCGACGGATACAGCCTGAAAATCGGCTATCCAAACGATGGGGTTGATTCTGACAGTTCTTCCACTAGAGGTGAAACCACATAAATATCTTTTGATAAGGAAGGGGATACTGTGGACGAGATGATGAAACTTCAACCGATTTTCGAAGAAACTCCGAGATTACGCCGCTTTTCTACGAAGTAACCTAGAGAAAGCTCTGGATTGGGAGCAATCCCTTCCAGAGCTTTTTTGGGTATAAAAAAGATTTATTATGATGAGTAAGAAGCGGGTACTGTACCTCCCTCAATATGCAGGAAAGTCAGACCGGATTTTTTGATTATTTGTATTAACTCTACTTTTGTGGTATAATAACTAAACCCCATCCCGAGTTACTTGCAGAATTCTCTCATTTGACGATTTTGGGCGGATTCCATGTTTGTCGAACGGTAGGACATTGACAAATAAATCGGAAAAGGGTAGTATTAGGACTGAAAACATTTGTTCTGATTTTTGGGGAACAGACAGCAAATCTGTTGTGATGGTATGTTTGTTTAACAGTGGAGAATGAAAACATGAATGAAGAAAAATTTCAACTCGTGTCGCCTTATCAGCCTTTTGGCGACCAACCGGAGGCAATCGATCAATTAGTAAACGGGATTCGGCGGGGCGACAAGGAGCAGACTTTGCTTGGAGTTACCGGTTCTGGTAAGACGTTTACCATGGCAAATGTGATTGCACAGGTCAACAAACCCACGCTGGTACTTGCTCACAACAAGACATTGGCGGCGCAGCTGTGCAGTGAATTTAAAGAGTTTTTTCCAAACAATGCGGTGGAATACTTCGTGTCCTACTACGACTATTATCAGCCGGAGGCATACGTTCCAAGCACAGATACTTACATTGAAAAAGACAGCGCCATCAATGATGAGATCGATAAGCTGCGCCACTCCGCTACCTGCGCGCTGTCAGAGCGCAGGGACGTTATCATAGTCGCCAGCGTCTCATGTATTTACTCTCTCGGTGACCCGATTGACTACCGGAGTATGGTCATTTCTTTGCGCACAGGTATGCAGAAAAGCCGGGACGATTTGATAAAAAAGCTGGTGGATCTTCAATACGAACGCAACGACATTAACTTTATCCGTAACAAATTCCGGGTGCGCGGTGACGTCGTAGAGATATTCCCCGCGTATTCCAGTGAAAACGCCATCCGGGTGGAATTCTTTGGGGACGAAATCGACCGGATAACGGAAATCAACACGGTTACCGGAGAAGTCAAAGCAGTGGTCCAGCACACGGCCATTTATCCGGCGTCACACTACATTATTCCTCCGGAGCGGATGCAAGCTGCCATTGCAAACCTTGAACGCGAAATGGAGGAACGAGTCAAGTTCTTTCAGGAGAATGACCGCTTCATTGAAGCCCAGCGGATTGAACAGCGGACTCGTTACGATATGGAGATGCTGCAAGAAGTCGGAATTTGCAAGGGAATTGAGAATTATTCCCGTGTCCTGTCCGGCAGAGAACCGGGTAGTACGCCTTTCACGCTTCTTGATTACTTCCCGGATGATTTTTTGCTCATGGTAGATGAATCCCACGTTACTCTTCCGCAGGTGCGCGGTATGTTTGCTGGCGACTATGCCCGGAAAAAGACACTGGTGGATTTCGGCTTCCGTTTGCCTTCTGCCTTCGATAACCGTCCGCTCAATTTTGACGAATTCTATCGACATATCAGCCAGGCGGTCTTTGTCAGTGCTACGCCCGGCCCACTCGAGAGGGAAAAGAGCACCCAGATTGTCGAGCAGGTCATTCGTCCGACCGGGCTGGTAGACCCGGAAATTACAGTGAAGCCGGTCGAAGGGCAGATTGACGATTTACTGTCTGAAATCAACGTGCGCTCCGCAAAAGAGGAGCGTGTCTTGGTCACTACGTTGACAAAGAAAATGGCGGAGGACTTAACTGACTATCTTGACGCGCAGGGCGTTAAGGTGCGCTACATGCACCATGATATTGACACCATCGAGCGTATGGAAATCATCCGGGACCTGCGTTTGGGGGAATTTGACGTTCTTGTGGGAATCAACCTGCTCCGTGAGGGACTCGATATCCCGGAGGTTTCCCTTGTCGCCATTTTGGATGCGGACAAGGAAGGTTTTTTGCGCTCGGAGACCTCCCTGGTGCAGACCATCGGCCGTGCGGCAAGGAATGCAAACGGACAGGTTATCATGTATGCGGATACGGTCACTCCTTCGATGGAACGCGCCATCAGCGAGACGTATCGTCGCCGTGAAATCCAAATTGCTTACAATACCGAACACGGTATCACACCAAAGACCATAAAAAAGGATGTTCGGGATATTATCGAGATCAGCAGTAAAGACCGCGGCAGTGGCAAGAAGGGCAAGGGAAACACCAAGCACCTGAGCCGCGCAGAACGCCAGGAGCTGATTGAGAAACTGACCAAAGAGATGAAAAACGCAGCAAAGCTGCTGGAGTTCGAGCAGGCCGCCTATCTGAGAGACCGCATCAAAGCGCTTAAGGAACAGAAATAAGAGGGGGTACTTCATTTGCCAAAGGATAAAATTGTGATAAAAGGGGCAAGAGTCCATAATCTGAAAAATGTGGATGTGGAAATCCCGCGTGACAAGCTGGTTGTCTTTACAGGCTTGTCCGGCTCAGGGAAATCCTCCCTTGCCTTTGACACCATCTACGCGGATGGGCAACGGCGTTATGTTGAAAGCCTTTCTTCCTATGCCCGCATGTTTTTGGGGCAGATGGAAAAACCGGATGTGGACTACATCGACGGGCTTTCTCCAGCCATATCCATTGACCAGAAGACCACGTCCAAAAACCCACGTTCTACCGTGGGAACGGTGACGGAAATCTATGATTATCTGAGATTGCTTTATGCCCGTGTCGGGATTCCGCACTGTCCGGTCTGTGGTAAAGAAATTAAACAGCAGACGATTGACCAGATTGTGGACAAGGTGATGTCCCTTGAAGAGGGAACCCGTATTCAGGTGCTTGCACCGGTTGTCCGCGGCCGCAAGGGGGAGCATATCAAGGAATTCGAAACTGCCCGGCATTCCGGATTTGTCCGCGTGAGAGTGGACGGGAACCTCTACGACCTCTCGGAAGAAATCAAGCTGGAAAAGAATAAAAAGCACAGCATTGAAATCGTCGTCGACCGTCTGGTCATCAAGGAAGAGATTAAATCCCGTCTGACGGATTCTCTTGAGACTGCAGTGGGCCTGAGTGGAGGAATCGCGATTATTGACGTCATCGGCGGGGAGGGGGGGGGGTTTTTTCCCAAAGTAAGCCTGCC
>UQSL01000094.1 GCA_900543705.1 uncultured Oscillospiraceae bacterium | reverse complement strand
TTGCTTGAACAATTTTTACTTTGAAATATTGTCTAACTTTTTGGGGTCACTTCAACCCGCCCGGATTTTTAATCGCGTTTTATTGCCACATATGGGGCATAAAATCCATTGTACTTCTTTCATATATCACTATTTTACTCCCGCTACATAGAACTGATATTTTTAGCCCAAAAAGAAAATATCTTCAACTTTTTTACCTAAAGCTATTGCTAATTTCATGGCCAGTTCCAATGTCGGATCATATTTATCATTTTCCACAGCAATAATCGTTTGTCTGCTTACACCTACTTGATTTGCTAAATCTTCTTGCCGCAATCCTGCTGCTTTTCTTAGTTTTTTAATGTCATTCTTCATTGTTTACCGCCCATCTTATCTGAACAAGAGTATTGAGCCAATGGAAATGATTAATGCAACAGCTACAATGATTGCGATGACTGTCAACAAAGCTTTATTAGGTTCTTTGTATTCTTCATCGCCTTGAACCATACGATGCTTTAGAATTTGCTCATAGATACCTTCGAACACAAGGGCGATAACTAATATATATCCAGAAATAGAGTGGGCCGCTTGCTTCTCCATGAAAGCAACATAATTCTCATAAATTGTCCAAAGAGATAAAAGCAAAAGGGTAATTTTAAAGCTAAGAGAATGAGATTGTAGACGGATTTTTTTATCCATTTCATCAAGTTTTTTCATAGTATTACCTCCACAAAATGTTAAGAGCTCTTTAAAAATAAACAGTCAGTAGTATGAAATACACAGTCGTTCAAATAATAACACCTGAAATGTAAAATTACATTAGGTGATGTCGACGATTTGATTTTCACGATATAGGGCTCGCAATTAAGCGGGCGAGAGAGGCCAGCGGGATGACGCAGGAGCAACTGGCCTATATTGTTGACCGGGCTCCGCGCACCATCATGTATAAGAGAATGACGGTCAGCACCCCAGCCTCAACACCTTTTATCAGATGGTGACAATGTTCAATATATCGGTAGATCAATACTTCTATCCGTCCAAGAATAAAGGGAGCGAGTGCAGAAAGCGAATTGACGCCATGCTCAACGCCCTGGACGAAAAAGAATTGAAAATTGTAGAAGCCACAATCCAAGCGATGAAAGCGGCTAAGGAAACGGAGGATGCGTAAGAGAAGCACGCGCCTCCGTTTTTTCGCGCCATTTCCGGGGCTTGCACAAAACGGTTATACCGAAAATAGATTATCCCGAAACTTCGAAAAAAGCCTTTGATTCAGCAGCTTTTTAGCAAAAGATTCGGGATAAATTTTCCACACTTTTTGAATACTGCAACTAAGATCAAGAGAACGTTTCCCTTAAATTCAGGATAATCTTTTTCCTACATTACAGGCCATAGAGCCGTTTTAGTGTTTCTTCATCACTGACGGTATAATTCACCGGTTCTGTATCCGGAAATTCCGCACCCATGGCTTTTTCAATCGCTTTTCGTTTCGCTTCTGTATCTGCATAAGCATAGATCAAAGTTGTTTCTACCTGCTTGTGTCCCAGCCATTGAGAAATCAAAGTCAGATCCATTCCATGTTGAGATAAATGCATAGCCCTGGTATGCCTCCATAGATGCGGATGTACGCGCTCCGGCACATCCGGGCAGACTTCCCTTGCCAGCTCAGCATACTTTTGAATACGGAGCCTCGCCGTATCATCACACATCGCGCTGCGTGTCCCTTTTCGTTCCACATAAAAAAGCCATTCTGATGAGAGCCAGGTTTCTCCTTTATGAAACACTGCCATATAGTTGTGCAAATGTTTTACCGTATCTTTCATCAGTGGGACTACCCGGATTTTATCGCCCTTTCCATGGAGCGTCACGGTCGGCGTTTTATCGATCCGGAGATCACAGATCTTTACATCCAACGCCTCCTGATTCCTCGCACCTGTGTCATAAATCATCAGGAATTGATCCCTCAGTCCCATTTTTGTGCTGGTATCCGGTGCCTCCAACAATGCCTTCACTGCGGCTTCCGACATATAGTCCACCTCCCGGAAACGCTCCCTTTTCTGAATCTTGATCGCTGCCAGTTCGCTGGACAAGCTGATATACTCCGGCCTGCAGGCAGATGCATAGGTAATAAAAGCGCGTATGGCCGCCAAGCGGTTGTTCCGGGTAGCGGGTCCTGCGCCCTTTTCTTCTGAAAGCCAGTCCAGATATGCCGTTACCATTTCATAGCTGATCATTTCAAACGTGACGGACATCATGGAAATCTTTTTCTGTTCCGATATATATTTCAAAAGCTGGTTCCACGCAGTACGGTATGCTTTTACCGTATTGCCGCTTGAACGCCGCTGGTTTGGCAGATAGATCAGAAGGAAATCCCTCAGCAGGCAGAACAGCTGCTCATCTTTTACTTTTCCCATAGCTCTACCCTCGGAATCAGGCGGTTCATGGCTTCCCAGTCAATCCCGGCTGATTTCACCAGATTTTCCGGCAGCAGATGGATATAGTATGCGGTTGCCTCCCAATCCTTATGGCCCATGTAAATGGGAGCCGTGAAGAAAGTTTCTTTTTTTCGTCAAGCCAACGGTTCAGGACGGCTGTTGCGAATCGGTGACGGAGGTCATATACTCTGACGGCTGGAATCAGGTCTTTTGGAACTCCCGGTTTGGTACGGGCGAAGAACCATTTAAATTTTCCCTGCATCTTCTGAGCGGAATAAGGACCGCCATCTGGGGAAGGGAAGAAATACGCACTTTCCGGAAACGCAGCATCCCGGATGCTGGCATAGGACCTTGCAAGAGAAAGCATGTCCTCAGACATCAGGACCGTTCTGCTTTTATGTCGTTTTGTTTCAATGACCCGTACCTCTCCGCTGTTCAGGTCAACCTCGTTCCGTTTTAGGTTTCTCCCTTCGTTTGGCCGCAGCCCACAGGTATAAGTCATCCGAAAGTATGTGCTGAACAGAAGCGGGCGAAATGGGTCACGGGGATACTGGTATCTGTCGATCTCATGGAACAGCGCAGCCAGCTTGTCATCCCCAAACAGATAGGGAATGAATACGGTACCTCCGGCGGTAAATCGGTTCGGAAGAATATATGCTGCTTTTCCTATGGATTTCTGATATTTTCCCAATGCCCTGACGAAAACCGCTTTCCCGTGGATGGTCTGGGACGATTTCCCCGGATCTGGCTTCAGCCAGCTCAGCACAATGGCCTGGGTAAGTTCTTCCTGATCGGGATACATTTTTGCACAATGCCGGTCAAAACTTTTGGCCCTTTCCCGGTAAGAGCTTTCGGAATAGCTGAGAGCGCATTTTAAAGCGATCATATCTTCCAGGTCGTGGGCATACCCACTGATAAAGTCACAACTCATTCCAACAGCCCCCTTTCCAGCGGAATGCCTTTAAAATCAAGGGCGCATTCTTTTAAGTTGTCAGTATTCAGGGAAAGGTACTGCCGCGCAGATTTCGGATCGTCATGCCCCAGGATCTGTGCGATCGTCGTAAGCGAGGTTCCCGTAACCAGCAGTTTTTTCGCCAGCCGTCTGCGGAGGCCGTGGAATCCTTTCCCATCAAAGGTATGACGGTGAATCCCGGCTTTTCTTTGGTACTGCTGAAACATACATCCGATACTGACCGCATCCGCCAGCCCTGTTCTGGGCGCAACCAGTCTCAAAAATACTTCCGGGCTGTCGGAGCGTGGCCTTGCATTCAGGATATAATCCTGCAATGCTTCTCCCGCCTCTTTTACCAACGGGGTATAGCTTATGCGCCCTGTTTTCCTTTGAATAAATCGGATTTCCTCCTTCCGCCAGTCAATGTCCGTCAGCTTTATCCGGATCAGATCCCCGGCCACAGCCTCCAGATATAGTCAGGTAAATTTCCTGCTGTAATCTATTATCAGATTGACGCGCCGGGGCGGAGCCGGGCCGTCCTGGGGGAGCTCTGGGATGGGACGCTCCCCGGCGATCATCGCCCGGATGTCATCGGGATCGAAGCCGGGCCCCAGGGTGGATGCCCGCAGGCGGGTGTACTTATCCTGTCCAGGGGCCAGGAACGAGATCACGCCGCCCCGCCCATGCTTCACTTGAAAGCCGGACTCCTCCATGAGCCGCAGGAACGCCGGGAAGTCAGTGGGCTTTTTTCCCAGGGCCTCCACGATCCCCAGCCGCACCCGCTGTTCCGCGGTCGGCGGTTTTTCCCCGATCCACTGGCCATAGTGGAGAAAGCGCCCCTTGCAAAGGCTATTTTCTTCTTACCCATCGTTAAAATCCCAACTTGTGCAGCAGTGCGACCACATCAGCAGGTTTTAACACTTTGCCCATAGATACAACCTTTTCATTGACAACAAGGGCAGGCATACTCATATAACGCCGTATTCCATTACTTTCTGCATATCGGTAATGTATTCAACCTCTACGGAAAGCCCCATATCTTTTACGGCTTGTTTCGCATTCTCGTACTGCTCGTGGCAGGACTTACAGCCTGCACCCAGCACCTTGATACAGCAGATTTCGCCCTCTTTCAAATCGGGGCAGCACTCGGCTGTGCTATTATCTGTTTCATTTGCAGAGCAGCCGTAACTACAAGCACAAGCAGGTGCTTTCTTTTCTTCTTCCTTTTTCTTGCCAAAACCAAACAATGCCATAATGATAACCTCCTAAAATTAAACGATTAAATATTGTATTGCGTTGAAGAAATAGCCTACAACGATAATACCAACAGTGCATATTGTAATGAAAATGCCGAGCAATTTCGGTTTAACCGCTTTGCGAAGCATAATCATTGACGGGAGAGAAAGCGTAGTAACACCCATCATAAAGGAGAGAACGACACCGAGCAAAGCACCCTTTGCAAGCAGAGCTTCAGCAATCGGAATTGTACCGAAAATATCTGCGTACATCGGCACACCTGCAATCGTAGCAAGTACAACGCCTAACGGGTTGTTATCACCCAATACTTTTACAATGAAATCTTCGGGTATCCAGTTATGAATAATTGCACCGATACCAACGCCGATCAAAACATAAGGTGCCACCTTTTTCGCTGTCGAAACAACCTGTTTCCACGCGTATTTCATACGGTCTTTAAAATGCAATTCCTCTTGCGGAACATCAATGGCGTGACCGTTTCGTATATATTCTTCCACTTGATTATCAAGGTGCAGTTTCTCAATCAGAGTACCGCCGACAACAGCAATAACCAAGCCGAGAACAACATAGATAACGGCAACTTTCCAACCGAAAATGCTCATCAGTAAAACAAGGCTGCCGAGGTCTACCATAGGCGAAGAAATCAAAAAGGAAAATGTAACGCCAAGCGGCAATCCTGCACTTGTAAATCCGATAAAAAGCGGAATAGAGGAACACGAGCAGAACGGTGTTACTGTTCCGAGCAATGCAGCAAGTATATTTGCCCATATTCCGTGAAACCTGCTGAGTATCATTTTTGTTCTTTCGGGCGGAAAATAACTTTGAATATACGAGATAATCAAAATCAACACGCCAAGCAGTACCATAATTTTTATCATATCGTAAATGAAAAACTGAACGCTGCCGCCAATCCTGCTTGCAGTATCTAAACCACACACATTTAATATTGTATCTATGAGCCGATTGAGCCAGCCCATTCCGAGGACTTCATTCTGAAAAAAGTCCCAAGCAGTTTTTAATGCTTCCATAGAATACCCCTTTCACATAGATACATTGAAATCCCTCTATCTATTTGGTTTAATGTAAGTCGTGTGGAAAAGTATTGATTTTCCTACTTTTCACAACACGACTTGTTTTCACACTCAACATCAAGTGCAGTTAGTAATCGTAAACATTCCTTTGCCTGCTCTACACCTTTTTCTGAAATGGAATAGTGTGTCCATTTTCCCTCTTTGCGACCAACAACAATTTCGGCGTCACAAAGTATTTTCATATGGTGGGAAAGCGTAGGCTGTGTGACATTGATTTCTTCCAACAGCTTGCAGGCACATTTTTCGCCTGAACGCAGCAGCTTTATAATTCTAATGCGGTTTTCATCGCAAAACGCTTTGAAAATTGCCGCAATTCTTTTTTCGTCCATCTCTCCTAATCACCTCACATAGATATTTGTCTATATGTTATTATATACGCTTACCTACTCTTTGTCATCAGATTTTTGAAAGTTTCAAAGATTCTATTGTGTAGGTTGTACAATGATGTGTTACAGAGACAGATAAAATGAAATAGACAGTAGG
>UQSL01000093.1 GCA_900543705.1 uncultured Oscillospiraceae bacterium | reverse complement strand
GCAGCTTTTCGTTTTTGTCCTCAAAACCCGCCATCTTATCGATGATGGTGGTCAAATCGACATAGGGAGCGCCCTCAATAGACGGCTGGATCGAGAGGTCGACAACCTGATAGCCCTCCGCCATGCCCTGCGCATATTGTGCCGGGGTGATGGTTTCAAAATCCCCGGAAATCTTGTTGAGCAGAACATTCACCGTGTGGGTAAACGGATGGATTGCGGTGGAAAACGGCGGCGCGTACGCAAGATCCATGTCCTCCACATCGTGCAGGGTCGCGCCCATATTGATGGCGGTTACAGTGATATCCGCCATCTTATCCACGGCGCCCGTGCCAATGACCTGGATTCCGAGCAGTTTCAGCGTTTGTCTGTCCGCAATCATCTTAACGACAAAAGAAGATGCATCCGGGTAGTAATGCGCCTTATCATCCACGACCGTGACGACGCTGACGGCATCATATCCAGCTTTCAGGGCATCCGCTTCGGTCAGTCCCGTGCGTGCGACATTGATTCCCGCGAGCTTTGCAACCGCCGTACCGAGCACGCCCCGGTATTCGCGCTTGTCCCCCGCAATCGTCCTTGCAACCAGTCGCCCCTCGATATTCGCGGAGGAACCCATCGGCGACCAGGCCGACGCATGGGTCTGGGCGTTGACGACGCAGGCACAGTCTCCGACCGCGTAGATATCCTCATCGTTTGTCCGCATTTCAGCATTGACCTTGATCGTCCGGTTCGGCATCAGCTCGATGCCGCTGTCCGCCAAAAACGCGGTATTCGGACGGATTCCCACGCTCATAATAACCGCATCCGCTTTCATGGCGCGCTTTTCGGTGCGGATTTTCTCCACCTTCCCCTCGCCTTCAATGCCGACGAGTTTGGTACCTGTAAAGACCATCACACCCGCGTCCGCCATCTTGTTTTCCGCGTATTCCGCCATCTCAGGGTCAAAGCCGGGCAGAACATGAGGAAGCATCTCGATGACGCTCGCCCGCACGCCCATCTCCACGAGGTTTTCTGCAATTTCCAGTCCTATGTATCCGCCGCCGATGACTGCCGCGCGCTTGATTTTCCCGGCTTCCACGGCTTCACGGAGCCGGATGGCGTCGTCCGGTGTGCGCATGGTATAGACGCCAGGCAAATCGATTCCATCGATTGGGAGACGAACCGGATCCGCGCCGACCGCGATGATGAGCTTGTCATAGGGATACTCGCTTTTTTCCCCGCTCTCCAAATCCACTGCAGTGACTTTTTTTGCTGCACGGTCGATGGCAGTGACCTCCGTGCGGGTCTTGACCTCGGCCCCGGTCAGCTTGGAAAAACTCTGCGGCGTATTGACGATAAGCTGCCCCTTATCCTCAATTACCTTTCCCACATAATAGGGCAGTCCGCAGCCCGCATAAGAGATATCCTTCCCCTTGGTCAGAATCAAAACCTCATAATCCCGGTTTTCCCTTTTCAGCTTTGCCGCAGCTTTTGTACCCGCCGCAACGCCGCCGATGATGACGATTTTCATGCTAAAGGACTCCTTTCCCTTGTCCACGGCGGGAAGAGCGGAGTGTTTTATCTGCTTTCCCGCACGGTTATTTCAATTATAACACTTGCCGGATGATTGACAAAATAGTATTATGTAATGGGATGGATTTAGTTTTTTGATACACTACTAAAATACTGGGATTATAACTCAAACAGAGAGAAGGCAATCGTATGACCATTCGGCACCTAAAGATTTTCATTGAAGTCGCGCGCTGCGGGAAGATGAGCAAGGCGGCTGCAAACCTCTATATCTCCCAGCCGACCGTGAGCCAGACGATTTCCGAGCTGGAAAGCCACTATAAAGTCCGCTTGTTTGAGCGTTTTCCGAAATCCCTGCACATCACAAGCGAGGGAAAAGTCCTGCTGCAATATGCAAAGCAGGTCATCGCGGCACTTGATGACCTGGAAAACGCGATGTCCCGTTCCGATTTAAATCCTCCTGTGCGCGTCGGAGCGACCGTCACCGTCGGTTCCTGTGTCATCGGAGATATCGTCAGCATGCTTGAGGAGCGCTGCCCGAAATCGGATATCAGCGTATGCATCAATAACACCAAAACTATTGAGGAGGGGCTGCTCGCAAACGATCTCGACATTGCGCTCGTGGAGGGCAGTGTTCAAAACCAGGATCTCATCAGTACCCCGGTCATCGAGGATTATCTGGTACTCGTGTGTTCAGACAAGCATCCCTTTGCAAAGCTTGAGTGCGTCTCTCTCGAAGAACTGAGCAAAGAGCCGTTTATTCTGCGGGAGGAAGGCAGCGGAACCCGTTCTTTATTTCTCAACTCGATGGCGGCAAAGGGCTATTCGGTACGGGAAAAGTGGACCTGTACCAATGCGGACACCATCAAGCAGGCGGTCATGCAAAACCGAGGGCTCTCGGTCATCTCCATTCGCGCCATCGAACAGGAACTTAAGGAAGGGCACATCCACATTGTCCCGGTCGAGGACTGCCGGTGGAAACGCAGCTTCAGCCTGGCCTACCACAAAAACAAGTTTCTCTCCGCCCCGTTGACCCACTTCATCGAGCTCGCAAAGGGCTATTCCAAAAACGATGCTCTTGCCCTGCTATGGGAGGAAAAACCCTGTGAGGATATAAAAATCGGACAGGGGAAAAATTGATTATACTCATTTTTCCTATGGTATAAATCCCTCTTTTCTGATTTGAGGAAGAGAAGGTCGGAGTATGGGTAATATCCTCAATATAACCCGCAACAAAATGCTTCATGCAAAGCCTGAAATCAACTTGGCCGCCTCCTTGCATAAAGCTGGTAGACTGTAATAACTCAAAGCGGCTTAACCCTAATAAGTAACACCGGAGGCGTAAAAGACGGCCTCCGGTGTTTGTTTCTGGAAAAGTTCCGCTCAAGAGATTTTTCCCTGTTTTTTGTGCGCTTCCTCCGCTATCCTGAAAAGGAAGGGAGGGACGCGGCATGACCAAGCCCATTCGGCGTAACCGCCGGGAAAGGAAGTATTCCTATCCGTTAGGTACCTTTCCCATCATTGAACTGCCGCAATGCCGTCCGCAGAAAGAGTTTTTCTCCATCCGGATTTTATCGAACGGGACAACAGACTGCCTACTCTGGATTGCTGTTTCCTGTATAATCCTTCCCCCTTTTCTTGAAAAGAAAATAACCCCAAAAACATGATAAATCAAGTATCCTGTCTTTTGTTCCGCATACTTTCTTCAAAATACAGCCATGTATAACCAGTCCCGGATTGTTGGATACTAACGTTGTTTGCAAATTCACTCTTTCGCAGGGCTTGCTATACCCCTATCCGTCTGCGCCTTCGGCACAATCAATTGGGAAAACTGTGATTTACTCGTTTAGGCTCCACTTTGCATAGCAAGATTTACTTTCATTTTCTCCATTATAAAAATCTTACAATAAACTATTGACAATCGTCAATAGTTTGATTATATTACTTATAGATGGTCATCAATAGATAAAGGAGGCCCCATATGGAACCGTTTGACACACAGGCCCTCGCGTTTAAAGCATTGTCCGATTCCAACCGCCTGCGAATTGTCAATATGCTTTCCTGCCAGGAGATGTCCACCAACAGCATCCTGGAGCAGATCGAGATTTCCCAGCCGACACTCTGCCACCACATGAAAATCCTGTGTGATGTGGGTTTGGTGGAATGCCGCAAGGAAAACAAGATGATGTATTACAAGCTGAGCGTTCCACGTGTAAAGGAATTTGGGGATTTCATCTCCCACATTTTATCTTGCCCGGAATCCTGTCCGGTAAAAAACGCAAAATGCAATTGTAACATCAAGCGCTGTCGATAAATCAAAGCACACCTCCCGTCCATCCGGCTGCAGGCGGGAAGCTAGGTGTCCCTATATTTTTTTGCCGCCGGGGAAATGGAGAAAAATGATGAAAACAATCACTTTGAACATCGAAGGTATGCACTGCAACGGCTGCGCGCTCGGACTCGAAGGCGCACTCGAAGACCTGAGCTTTGTCAAGAGCGCATCGGTTTCCTACGAAATCAAAAAAGCCGTGATCGAATGTGACGGCGAGCCTGATATGGCGAAAATTGATGAAGTAGTCAGAAACACCGGCTTCTCCATCTCGGAATAAATCCCTATCCGCCGCCTGACAACAGGTGGGCGGACGCCGCTTTTTGAGGAGAGTACCAGATGAAAACAGTATCGATGAAGATTGGCGGGATGACATGCGCCGCCTGTTCGGCCGGGCTGGAGCGCGCCTTCAAAAAAACCGAGGGCATCTCGCAGGCCACTGTCAATCTTGCCACCGAACGCGCACAAGTTGTCTTTGACGAAGGCGCGCTGACGCTGGAGGATTTGAAGCATGTCGTAGAAAAGACCGGTTTTTCTGTCATCGACGAAAATCAGGATACCGCCCAGAAGAATCAGGAACGAAAACAGCATGAACAGCAGGTTGCAAAAATCAAGCTGATTGTCTCGATTCTCTTTACCGTTCCCCTGCTCTACATCGCGATGGCGCCGATGATCACATTTGTCACCTTGCCCTATCCGAGTTCCCTGCTTGACCCCATGGAGCACTCAAGGGTATTTGCAGTCACCCAGCTGATTTTATGCCTTCCGGTACTGATTGCAGGATATAAGTTTTTCACCATCGGATATCCCGCGCTGTTTCACGGTACGGCCAACATGGATTCCCTGATTGCCATCGGCACCACGGCGGCTTTCGGCTACAGCCTTTACTCGGTGTATCAGATTTTCCAGGGCGACCACATGGCGGCGCACAACCTCTACTTTGAATCCGCCGCCACCATCATTACCCTCGTCATGCTCGGCAAATACATGGAGGCCCGCTCTAAAGGGCGTACCGGCGACGCCATCAAAAAGCTGATGGGGCTTGCCCCCAAGACCGGCCATGTCATCCGAAACGGCGAGGAGATTGAGATATCGCTCGAACAAATCGTCGTCGGGGATACCATCGTCGTCAAACCGGGCGAGAAAATTCCGGTCGATGGGGAAATTATCGAGGGAACTACCTCTATCGACGAATCCATGCTCACCGGCGAGAGCCTTCCGGTCGAAAAGACCGTCGGTGATTCCGTTGTGGGCGCGAGCATCAACAAAAATGGTTACATCAAATTCAAGGCGACCAAGGTCGGCAAGGATATGGCCCTTTCCCAGATTATCCGCCTGGTGGAGGACGCACAGGGTTCCAAAGCCCCGATTGCAAAAATTGCGGACGTCATCTCCGGCTACTTTGTCATGATTGTCTTGGGGATCGCGCTTGTCGTAAGTCTGGTCTGGCTGATATCCGGCAAGGATTTCGCGTTTGTTCTGCGTATCTTTGTTTCCGTCATGGTCATCGCCTGCCCCTGCGCTCTTGGGCTTGCAACCCCAACCGCTATCATGGTCGGTACCGGGAAAGGTGCGGAAAACGGTGTGCTCTTTAAAAACGCAGAGGCGCTGGAAATCGCCCATAAGGTGACTACCATCGTCTTTGACAAGACCGGCACGATCACCGAAGGAAAACCCTACGTTACGGACGTCATCACCGAGCAGGATCCGGATGAGATTCTGGCCCTTGCCGCCAGTGCAGAACAGGGGAGTGAGCACCCGCTCGGCGAAGCGATCGTGAACAGTGCAAAGGACAAAGGTCTCCCCTGCTCCCCCATCGACAGCTTTGAATCCCTGACCGGGCTTGGCATCAAAGTGACTGTCAGCGGCAAAATGTTGTACTTCGGCAACCGCGCTTTGATGCTTCAGCAGGGAATTTCCCTCGAAGGCTTTGAGGAACAGGCGAGACGTCTTGCAGAACAGGGGAAAACCCCGATGTTCCTTGCAACCGACGGCTCCCTCGCGGCGATTGTCGCCGTTGCGGACGTCATCAAGGAAAACAGCCGCAAGACGATTGAAGAGCTGCACGAGATGGGCATCAAGACCGTCATGATTACCGGCGACAACGCCCGCACGGCGAACGCCATTGCCAAACAGGTCGGCATCGACGAAGTGCTCTCCGAGGTCATGCCGCAGGATAAGGCCGAAAAGGTCAAAAGCCTGATGCAGGAAAAACAGTTTGTCGCCATGGTCGGTGACGGCATCAACGATGCTCCTGCCCTCGCCCAGTCGGACGTTGGCATCGCCATCGGCTCCGGAACGGATGTTGCCATCGAGTCCGCGTCCATTGTCCTGGTTAAGAGCGATATCTCGGACGTCGTCACTGCTATCCGTCTGAGCCATGCGACATTGCGCAACATCAAGCAAAACCTGTTCTGGGCGTTTTGCTACAATACCATCGGCATCCCGGTTGCAGCCGGTCTACTCTATCTGTTCGGCGGCCCGCTGCTCAACCCGATGATTGCGGCTGCGGCGATGTCTTTGAGTTCCGTCTCCGTCGTCACTAATGCACTGCGGCTCAACCGTTTTAACAAAGACAAGAAGATTCATAAAAAACAGAACAAGGCCTGATAATCATTCAACCCCCGTTTTGTCTGAACAGGACCAGTAAAAATGGACAATGGACA
>UQSL01000092.1 GCA_900543705.1 uncultured Oscillospiraceae bacterium | reverse complement strand
GGCTGCCACACTCGAGACACGGCTGTTGTCCGTGATAAAGGGTGTCGCCTGCTCCACCGGCAAAAACGCCGCCATAGCCGCAGAGAGCGCGACTCCAATGAGGATGAACAGCCACGAGGAGGAAAAGACCTCCCCGGTCGAATGCAGGGCGCAGCGGATCCTGCCTTTGATGGTATTCGGATTCTCCCTGCCATGGTGATCATGGTGATGGTGTTCATGATGGTGGTGCTCTTCGAGCTCTTTTTCCTTGATATGGTAGAGCTTGGCGTCCCCCGCCTTGAAAAACATCGCCATCAGCAGGGAGCTCACGATCACGACGACGATGGCAAGCCCGAGATAGACAAGGAAAAAGGAGAGGTTCGTCGCGGAAAACAGGGCTACCAGCGCCGTCAAGTTGAGCAGGGAGGCGGAGGTGAGAAAGCACATGCACACCCCGACGGGCACGCCCATATTGAGTAAGCCGATGACGACCGGGATGATCGTACAGCTGCAAAACGGCGAGAGAGTCCCGAGTGCGAGCGCCAGACCATAGCCCCATACGCTGTTTAAGCCGATAAGTTTGCTTTGCAGCTTATCAAAGTTTAAGTAAGTCTGCAAAAAGGATACCACGGTCATCACAACAAATAAAATCAGAAAAATGTTAATGGAATCCATGATAAATTCCGTGATGAAATGGACGCCTTCATGGCCCATCCCGAGACCCTCCAGCATCTGTTCCAGCCAATTTGCAAGAAAAGAATCGTGTTCGTGTCCGGAAAATTCGTGCATATCTCAAGCTCCTCTTTCGTCTTTCATTTATTCCCAAAGTGCGCAATACCAGTATAACAAACTTGTCAATCTTTTCTTATTGTAGGCTTCTCTTCCATTTCTCAAACAGGAAGTTTCCTCTGCGCATTCCCCAGTTCGCTCAATAAAAACAGCCGGGCGGAAAAAACTCCACCCGGCCCTGCCGCCGATATATGTAAACAAGGAAGCTTACAGTTTGAGCACAGTAACATTTTCGCCTACAATCATTTCCCCGTTGTCATGAAACCAAAACTCTCTGCATTTTCCAACGTTTGGAATCTCATAGCCGGTAATTCCATAGACTATTAGCACAAAACCCACCATCGTTTCGTCCTGGTAAATGGAAAGGGACATCGGATAGCCGCCGTTTGTCGCCAATACATAGGCAGCGGCGGCACTGGAACGGTTAGAGGCGACAAAACGCCGCTGATTCTCCGTCATTTCCGGATTGAACAGCTTCCTGCGGTTTTCGTGATTTTCCGAAGCGATATCATCGAAGCCCCCCTCTCTCTTAATCAATCCGTGCCGGTATGTTTCGGCTCTGCCTAGCCGTTCTCAGTTCCCCTGCTTATCAATACTCCGACAAGGTACCCCTGGAAAAATCCTCGGTACGGCGCTTCATTCGTTTGGCATAGTCGATGATACGGCGGTCATACTCCTCATCCATCAGCGGGGAGCTTAGCAGGAAATCCGCCGTAGATTGGTTCGTCGCCACCGGGATATCATAGAGCGCCGCAATCCGCAGCAGGGCCTTGACATCCGGGTCATGTGGCTGGGCGGACAGTGGATCCCAGAAGAATATCATAAAGTCAATTTCCCCCTCCGCGATCCGAGCGCCAACCTGCTGGTCGCCGCCGAGCGGGCCGCTGTGGTATCCCTTGACCGGAAGCCCGACCTTTTCGCTGATAAGCCTTGCAGTCGTTCCCGTACCGCACAGGAAATGGCGGCGCAAAATCCCCTTCTTCGCCTGCGTCCACTCAATCAGATCCTGTTTGCGATTGTCATGTGCAATTAGCGCGATGTGTTTTTGTTTTCCCAGGGTTACGATTTGATAATCCTGTTCCATCTTGTCTGCCTCCCTTTTATATGAGTTTTAAAATCAGCTCTCGGTACTGTTTTTGAGCATTGGCAACCGGATACCGCTCCAAAAGCTCCTGTTTATTTGCCCAGGAGTATCCCCACGGCGCATCAAACGGGCCGGACAGCTCGATGAGATACCCGGCCATATGCCATTCCACGTGGCTGAAAATGTGCTTTGCATCCTTTGTCGGCACAATCTTTTTGACGTTCTCCCCAGGTACCCCAAGTGCAGAGAGAATCTTCTGTGCCGGTACTTTCCCTTCAGCCATCGGAAACTCCCACAGCCCGGCAAGCAGTCCGATATCCTCCCGCCGGTGCAGCAGAACCCTGTTCCCGCCATGGAGCAGCAGAACCGTCTTGTCCTCCTTGCGGCGCTCCTTTTTGGGGGATTTCTTCGGGTAGTCCTCCTCGCAGCCGTTTTTGTGGGCGAGGCACAGCCCGGCCAGCGGACAGATTCCGCACTGCGGCGCGCCGTTTGGCACGCAGATAAGCGCGCCGATTTCCATCATCGCCTGGTTGTAATCCCCGATTCGCTCATAAGGCATCATGTCCTGGGCAAGCGATGCGAGCGCCTTTTTCTCCCGCACTTTGAGAATATCCGCCTTACTTTCTATCAGACGGGAGATAACCCGCAGAACGTTGCCGTCCACCGCAGGGACGCGTTCCTCAAAGGCAATCGAGGCAATCGCCCCGGCCGTATACTCCCCGATTCCCACAAGCGTGCGGAGTTCCTTTGCCGTACGGGGAAACTGCCCGGAAAACTCAGACATAATCTGGTTTGCCGCCTTGTGGAGATTCCTCGCCCGGCTGTAATAACCCAGGCCCTCCCATGCTTTTAGCACCTTCTCAAGCGGTGCGGATGCAAGCATGGATACATCCGGAAACTGTGCCAAAAACCGCTCGTAATAGGGCTTGACTGCCTCGACCCTCGTCTGCTGGAGCATGATTTCGGATATCCAGATACGGTATGGGTCCTTGTTTTGCCGCCAGGGGAGCACTCTCGCATTGTGATCATACCATCTTAACAGCCCGCCCGCCACCTGCTTTAAGTGTTCCAGCGCTTGTTCTGGTGACTCAAATCTTCCATAAAGGTTTTCGCTCATATCGTATCCTCCCGTAATGGTCACATTATAGCGTTTTTTCGAGAATTTATCAAACTTGTTTTCAGTATTTTCAGCGGAAAGTGAAATTTTCAGAAAATACCTTGCACTATCAGGACTTTATGGTATAGTTAACATGGGAAATTTTTAATATTTACTCAACATAATTGAGGTGTTTTTTTAATGCGAAGAACAAAGATAGTCTGTACCCTGGGCCCAGCCACCAATACAGTGGAAATGATCAAAAAGCTGCTATGTGCGGGAATGGATGTTGCGCGTTTCAACTTCTCCCACTCCACTCATGAGGAACACCGCCAGCTTTTAGAGAATTTCCGCCAGGCGGCAAGGGAGATGGGAAAGCCTGCGGCTGCCCTGCTCGACACCAAGGGGCCGGAAATCCGTGTGGGGAACTTTAAAGACGGCAGAGTATTTTTAAAAGAGGGCGGGCGCTTTTCCCTGACAAGCGAAGAAATCCTCGGGGATGAAACCCGTGTTTCCATCACCTACCCAGGGCTTATCAAGGACCTGGAGATTGGACGCATTGTTCTTCTCGACGACGGGCTCGTCGCGCTCAAGGTCGTCGATTTGACAGAGACGGAGATTATCTGCCGCGTGCTCAACGACGGCCCGGTATCCGACCACAAAGGCGTCAACGTCCCCGGTACCCGCCTGAGCATGCCGTACATCAGCCAGAAGGACCATGACGACATTGTCTTCGGCGTAAAGGAAGGCTTCGATTTTATCGCCGCCTCGTTTGTCCGCAGTGCGGATGATATCCTCCAAATCCGCAAAATTCTCGATGAGTGCAAATGCGATTCCATCCGCATCATCGCCAAAATCGAAAACGCAGAGGGTGTGGAGAACATCGATGAAATTCTGATGGTCGCGGACGGCGTCATGGTGGCGCGTGGCGACATGGGCGTGGAAATACCGCTTGAGGATGTGCCGGTACTCCAAAAAATGCTTATCAGCAAGGCATATAATGCTGGCAAACAGGTCATCACCGCGACCCAGATGCTCGACAGCATGATTAAAAACCCCCGCCCGACCCGGGCCGAGGCCACCGACGTGGCAAACGCCATCTATGACGGAACAAGCGCTATCATGCTCTCCGGGGAAACCGCCGCCGGCGCTTACCCGGTGGAGGCGGTTCAGACGATGGCACGCATCGCGGAGCGTACGGAACGGGACGTCTACTGTTCCGGCCATCTTTTCAGAGAACGTGAGGACCAGGATTTTCGCGGCGACGTCACCAATGCCATCTCGCACGCAACCTGCACCACCGCGCACGATTTGGGCGCAGCCGCTATCATCACCGTCACCCTCTCCGGGCATACGGCCCGGATGATCTCCAAATACCGCCCGGAGATTCCCATCATCGGCTGTACCCCTTCCGAGCAGACCTACCGCAGGATGTGCCTATCCTGGGGCGTTACTCCGGTTATGGTCAAGGAGATGAACGACATGGACGATTTATTTGATCATGTCGTAGACACCGTCCACTCCCAGGGCCTTGTCGCAGACGGCGATCTCGTTGTTATCACGCTCGGCGCGCCGCTGTCAGTGGCGGGAACCACAAATCTTATCAAAGTACAGATTGTCGGGGACGTCCTTGCCTCGGGCGACGGCATCGGTACAAACTCCTGTGTCGGAACCCTCTGCGTTGCAAAGAACGAGGAGGAAGCGCACAAGACATTCACCCGCGGGGATATCCTCGTCATCCCGCGCACCTCAAACCAGGTGCTCGACATCATGAAACAGGCGAGCGCCATCATCACGGAGGAACCGGGCATCAATTCCCATGCCGCAACCATCGGTATGGCACTCGATATCCCGGTCATTGTCGGCTGCAAGAACGCGACCCACATCCTCAAGGGCGGAACCTGTGTGAATGTGGATGCAGCGCGCGGCTTTGTCTGTAACCTTGCGGACAAAAAATAAGAAGAGCCCTCCCGCTGCCAGGCTGCGGGCAGGCAGGCCGGACGCAAAGCGTTCCGGGGTGGGGAATCGACCGCCGTGCTCGCCTGCACCGGGCTGACCACCATCGGCATTGCGAAGGATTTCGAGGGAGGCCGCCGGAATCCCGGTCATCGATCCCGTACTTGCAAAGGGACGTTTACCCACGTTGAAATGCTGCACCGCCGCTAACTGATACCTCTAAAAGCAGAAGAAATCTGTAAAAAGCCGGGCGCCGCCATCCTCAAAATGGCACCGCCCGGCTTTTCTTTTACCGCTTCCCTATCGCATAGGGCGCGCTTTCATTTGTCCGTCCCAGGATGTAATCCATGGAAGTATGGTAGAAGTCCGCGAGTTAACAAATGAACCACAGGGATCGTCTGAAACCCTCTTTCATATCTGGAAGAAACCGTTTGACTGATTCCCAGGACTGCTGCCACATCGGCCTGCAAAAGGTCTCTATCTTCTCGCAAATCTCGTAATCGCTGAAAATACAATTTCCACACCTCATCAATCGTACTAAAACAGCCGCCCGGAACCAAAGTTCCGGGCGGCTGTTTGTTTATCGGTAAACTTTTCTAGCAGGTTGCACCGCCGGTCAGATGGAGCTGTGCGTCCAAAATCTCCTGCTTTCTCGCAAGGATATCGTCGGACAAAAGCTGCGCTTCGACGTTTTCAAAGCCGAGCCTGTCGATGGTCATGGCAAACCGCTCGCCGGTCTTGCCCTGTTCGCGGTAGAGAAGGATGGCCTTCTCGATGACCTTCATCAACTCTTCTTTGCTGGTGAAAATCCTGCTCATTGCACGGCCCTGTGCGACCTTCTTGCCCCAGCGCCCGCCGAGATAGATTTTGTAGCCGGTTTGTCCATCTTCGATAGCATCAAACCGGCAGGTACCGATGCACCGTCCACAGTTGTTGCAGATGTCCTTGTTGATTTCGAGCAGACCGTCCTCAACCTTGGCAACCCCCATCGGGCAGGCTGCATCCACCGTACACTTTTTACAGCCGTTGCACATCTCCTCATCAAAATTCGGGATGCGCTGCCCGACAATGCCGAGGTCATTTAAATCCGGCTTGACGCAGTTGTTTGGGCAGCCGCCGACTGCAATCTTGAACTTATGCGGGAGCTTGACATCATAATAGCCCTCATAAAACACCTTGTGAATTTCCTTTGCCAGCGCCTGAGTGTCGATGAGCCCATACTGGCAGACCGTTCCTTTGCAGGCCACAACCGGTCGAACCCTGGAGCCAGTTCCGCCGGTGACCATGCCTTCCTTGGCGATATACTCGCGCACTGCCTCGATATCTTCAAACTGGATGCCCGGCAGTTCGACCGTGAGACGGGAAGTAAAGGCCATCTGCCCGTTGCCGAATTTGTCCGCGACCTCGGTCAGATTTTTCATCTGTGCCGCGCTGAGCACGCCGTTTTCCGTGATAATTCTTGCGGAAAACAAATCCGTTCCGCGGTTATTCAAAAAGCCCATGCCTTTGACGCGTTTGATTTCCTCTGCACTGATTTTCGTCATGTTCATCCTCCATTTGACATTACTGCATCTTTTCATTTTCTTCCAAGAGCCTTACAGCTCGATTTCATTGACCGTGGTGCCGCCTTCGAGCACGCGGGTGTTTTTGTAGCCGCAGTGCTTGAGGCGGTTTTGCGCCATGTATGCCCTCTT
>UQSL01000091.1 GCA_900543705.1 uncultured Oscillospiraceae bacterium | reverse complement strand
TAAAGGGCTTTGCCCGTCTGTGCAGAACCACCGGCTACGCCGGTGGGTATCTATTCTGTCAGTCGCTTATTCAAAGTGTCCGAATGGGGAAGAGTCCCGCAGTCCTCGAAAAATTGCATGCAGCGGTGCCATAAAAGGGCAAGGACATCTCCAGAGACGGGCTACATTGCTATTTTATCGGTGCATTCAAATCTGGTGGCGGTCACGGCCTGTCCATGATCCAATGGGATGCTCAATGTATAGCGGAGGGATCCACCGCAGTCGACCATGTTTATAGTAGGGCGGTGTGTTCCATTACAATAGTTCTGGTGTTCGATGGATTTTTTCGACAGGGTTTTGTCTGGTTTTTTCTCCTCTATACGCTGGAAAAAATCCCCGCCGGTTGCCAGCGGGGATGGATTTATGGAGCTATTCGTTTCTGCCGCAGCATTTTTTATACTTTTTGCCGCTGCCGCAGGGACAGGGGTCGTTGCGGCCGACCTTTTTGACGTGGCGCGGCTCCTTTTTTACCGTTTTGCCGGAGTCGTCCCCGCCATGGGAGGCAGTCGTCGGTTTGGCGACCTGCTCGCGCTGCGGCTCCTGGTTGGTGCGGATTTGAATGGTGAGCATCAGCTTGCAGGTGTCCTCCTTGATGGAGTGGATGAGCTCCTCGAACATGTCGAAGCCCTCTTTTGCATACTCCTGCACCGGGTCGTGCTGCGCATAGGAGCGCAGGTAGATGCCGCGCTTGAGCTCTTCCATGTTGTCGATGTGGTCCATCCATTTGGTGTCGACCACCTTGAGCAAAATCACGCGTTCCAGCTCGCGCATGACGTTTGGTGTAAACTTCTTCTCGCGCTCGGCGTAGAGTTTCGCGGCCTTGTCCTGGAGCTCCTTTTTGATTTGCTCTTTGTCCGCGTTTGCAAGCTCCTCACCCTGATAGCGCAGCTCGTCATCTGAGATGAGCCAGCCGAGGAAGTAATCGTGCAGGCCGTCCAGGTTCCAGTTGTCGTGGATGTCTGTATCGGTCAGGTAGGTGTCTACCGTCTCGGCGATAAATTCGTTGATCATCTTGGAGATAACGTCCTTGAGGTCCTCGCCGTCGAGTACCTGGGAGCGCTGCTTGTAGATGATTTCACGCTGCTTGTTCATAACGTCGTCGAACTTCAGTACGCTCTTACGGGTTGAGAAGTTGCGGCCTTCGACCTTTTTCTGCGCGCTCTCGATGGTACTCGAGAGCATTTTGGATTCGATTGGCATGTCGTCGTCAACTTTCAGGGTGTCCATGAGCAGGTTGATGCGCTCGCCGCCAAACAGGCGGAGCAAATCGTCCTCCAGCGAGAGGAAGAAGCGGCTTTCACCCGGGTCGCCCTGACGGCCGGCACGCCCGCGAAGCTGGTTGTCAATTCGCCTGGATTCATGGCGCTCGGTGCCAAGGACATACAGGCCGCCGGCCTCCTTGACCTTTTCGGCGTCAAGCTCAATTTGCTTTTTATGTTTTTCAAGGAGTTCCTGATAGACCTTTCTGGCTTTCAGAATTTCCTCATCTTCGGTTTCAAAGTAGCTGGTCGCGTCGTTGATGCGCTCTTCAAAGTAGCCCATTTTTCGCATTTCGGCGCGTGCGAGGAACTCTTCATTACCTCCGAGCAGGATGTCGGTACCACGGCCCGCCATGTTGGTTGCAATCGTGACTGCGCCCAGATGGCCTGCCTGCGCGATAATCTCCGCCTCTTTTTCATGGTACTTTGCGTTAAGCACTTCGTGCTTGATACCGCGGCGTTTGAGCATTTTGCTCAGCAGCTCGGATTTGTCGATGGAGACGGTGCCGACCAGGACCGGCTGGCCCTTTTCATGGCACTTGATAATCTGCTCGATGACGGCATTGTATTTCGCCTGCTCCGTCTTGTAGATGACGTCCGGCTGGTCAAGACGGATGACCAGCTTGTTCGTCGGGATGGCGATGACGTCGAGCTTGTAAATTTCACGGAATTCGTCTTCCTCAGTCAGTGCGGTTCCGGTCGTACCGGAGAGCTTTTTGTACAGGCGGAAGAGATTCTGGAAGGTAATGGTCGCCAGGGTTTTCGATTCCTTTTCGACCGTGACATGCTCTTTTGCCTCGATGGCCTGGTGCAGGCCCTCGTTGTAGCGGCGTCCAATCATCAGTCGGCCGGTGAATTCATCGACGATGATGACCTCGCCGTCCTTGACGACGTAGTCGACGTCGCGCGTCATGACGCCGTGCGCCCGGATGGCCTGATTGATGTGGTGTTGAAGGGTGATGTTTTCCGCGTCAGTTAGGTTGTCAATATGAAAGTATTCCTCCGCTTTTTTGATGCCCGCTTTGGTCAGGGTCGCGGTCCTGGCCTTTTCGTCGACCAGGTAATCACCCTCAATCTGGTCATTGTCCTCTTTGTCGTCGAGCTCCTTAACCTTGGTCATTTTCAGCTGGCAGACGAAACGGTCGGCCTGCGTATACAGATCGGTCGATTTGTCCCCCGGGCCGGAGATAATGAGCGGAGTACGCGCCTCGTCGATGAGGATGGAGTCCACTTCGTCGACGATGGCAAAGTTGAATGGTCGCTGGACACGGTTCTCCTTGTAAATGACCATGTTGTCGCGCAGGTAATCAAAACCGATTTCGTTGTTGGTGCCGTAAGTAATATCGGCGTTATAGGCCGCACGGCGTTCCTCATTTGTCATCTCATGGATAATAAGGCCGACGGTCAGACCGAGATAGCGGTAGACCTTGCCGATCATCTCAGAATGAAATTTCGCCAGATATTCGTTAACCGTTACCACATGGACGCCCTTTCCGGTCAGCGCGTTTAGGTAAGCGGCGAGCGGGACGACAAAAGTCTTACCTTCTCCGGTTTTCATCTCCGCGATACGGCCCTGGTGCAGCACGATACCGCCGATCACCTGGACCGGGAACTGCTTTTTGCCGAGCACGCGCCAGGTTGCTTCCCGGCAGGTTGCGAAGGCGTCCGGCAGGATGTCGTCGAGTGTTTCGCCGTCTTCGAGTCTTTCTTTCAAAACGGCAGTCATGCCCTTGAGCTCTTCTTCCGACATCGCCGTATATTTGTCCTCCAAGGCGAGGACGGATTTGACGATGGGGTCGATCCGCTTGAGCTCTTTGGAGCTGTAGCTGCCGAAAATCTTTTCTAATAAGCCCACGTTTTCAGTCACCTCATAGTTTTTATCCGGCTTTGTGCCGTATCATTGTTTTTTTCTGCTTTGAACCAGTTTTTATTGTACCCTTGTACGTATCACTTTGTCAAATGAATCCTTTGCCGAAACGCCTCGAAACGCCAGTATTTACAGAACTTTTACAGCTGCGGCCTCCTGCACGTCCGATTTATATTGATGTTCTCTTTCCGGTGCATTATAATAAGGTGAGACTGAAGCAGGATTTCGGCCTGTGCAGAAAGGATGGATTATTTGAGTATCGAAGTCTATGAGGCGCGCAGGAAAAGCCCGTTTGCAAAGCTCCTGCCCTGGCTACTGGGGCTTGCTGCTGCCGGGCTTGCCGCAGCGCTGATTGTTTGCCTGACCCAGTCTGCCAAGCATAAAGCAGGCTTCCTCGGACAGTTTTATGGGAAGCTGTCGGAGGCAAAGGCGCAGGTGGAGGCTTTGTCCGAAGCCGGCACGCCGGAGAGTCTCACAAATGCGGTGCTCTCCCTGACGGCGCTTGATACCGTAATGGAGGACGGCAGGCGGTTTGTAGTTTCCGGCATCCACTACAACTATCAGGCCGGGGGCTTTGATGATATCGCCCAGACAATGCTGTCCGGGATGGAATACAACGGGAAAGTACTGTGCAAGGGCTTTTTGGAGGATGGCGCTCTTTCCGCATCGGAAAAAGAATATCTGGATACACTGGGAAACGACCTAGGAGCTCTTCAGGAGTCGCTGACAAAAAACAAGCAGGCGGATACCGGGCTGTCCGTGAAAACATTCAATGAGAAGACGCATGTCTTTTTTTCCAAGTACTCGGATGTGCTCTCTCTAAAACTTTCCAATTAACAGAACACGCTTTGCCAAAAGAGCCGCGTCCGGTTTCGTATGGCTTTGACCGGCGAAAGGGACTGACCACATACAAACGAGAGGAACCGGGAGGTTTTTGTGAGATTGAGCAGAGATAAGAAACACGAACAGTTTAAAACCAGCATCGGCGGACAGGCGCTGATTGAGGGGATTATGATGCGGGGGCCGAAGGAGGTCGCCGTGGCGACCAGGCTCCCGGACGGGACGATTGATGTGGAGATGTTGTCCGGGCTGCGCAAAGCGCGCCCAAGGTTCTTAAAGCTTCCTATCATCCGCGGGGTCGTCAATTTTATTGACTCCCTGGCAGTGGGATACAAATGCATGATGAAATCCGCAGAAAAAGCGGGGTTGGAGGAAACGGAAGAGCCATCCAAATTTGAACAGTGGCTTGACAGGGTCTTTTCAGAAAAATTTGTGAATGTGCTGATGGGGGCAGCCTCAGTCGCGGCGATTTTTCTCGCGGTGTTTCTGTTTATCTACCTGCCGGCGCTCGCGGTCAAGGGGCTGTCCATGCTCGTCGACCTCGGCTGGGCAAAGACGCTGGTGGAAGGGCTTATCAAGATTGTTATTTTGGTGGGCTACCTGGCGGCAGTTTCCCGGATGACGGAAATCCACCGGACGTTTTGCTATCACGGGGCGGAGCACAAAACCATCGCCTGCTATGAGGCGGGGGAGAAGCTGACGGTCGAGAATATCCGCAAACAGATTCGCTTTCATCCGCGCTGCGGGACCAGCTTTCTCCTGATTGTGCTGATTATCGGCATTCTGGTGTTTTCTTTCCCGATCGTGCCGTGGGATAATATCCTGCTGCGCTCTGCTGTCAAGATTTTGCTGATGCCGCTTGTCGTCGGCATTGCCTATGAGCTCATTAAGCTCGCCGGGCGGTATGATAATATCCTGACCCGCATCATCTCCGCGCCCGGGCTCTGGCTACAGAGAATCACCACCAACGAGCCGGATGACAGCCAGATTGAAGTCGCCATCGCGGCAATGGAGCGTGTCATCCCACAGGAGAAGGGCCTCGACCGGTGGTAAGATGACAAGACGGGACGCTTACATTGCACTGAAAAAACAACTGGAGCCATACAGCGGCGAAAGCGCCGCGGCAGAGGCACAGTTTATGTTGGAACACCTGTGCGGGATTGGCCGCACCGAATTGCTCCTGCACGGGGAGGTGGAATTGCCCGCAGGGCAGGCGGCCCGGCTGTCTGCCTCGGCGGCACGCCGGGTACAGGGGGAACCGCTCCAATACATCACCGGGAAAGCGGATTTCATGGGAATGACACTCAAGGTCGGGCCGGGCGTACTTATCCCGCGCAGCGACACGGAATTTGCCGTCGTGTGCGCGGCAGGTCTGCTCCGGGACTGCACAAATCCCGTCGTCGAGGATTTGTGCAGCGGGACGGGCTGCATTGCCCTAGCGCTGGAGCGTGAGCTTTGCGGCGGAACATTTTATGCGGTGGAATGGGAGGAAACCGCGTATTCCTATCTGTTAGAAAATCTTACCGTGTTCCACTCCCGTGTCCGTCCTTTGCGAGCGGACGTGACGAAGCGGGAAAGCGCGGCGCTGCTGGGAGCCTGCGACCTGATTATCTCCAATCCCCCTTATATTAAGGAGAGCGAGCGGGAGCTGATGGGGCGAGACGTGTTGGAATTTGAGCCGGTAAGCGCACTGTTTGCAGAGGAGGACGGGCTATTCTTTTACCGGAAAATCATCGAGAATTACCTGCCCGCACTAAAACCGGGCGGGTACTTTGTTTTTGAAATCGGCTTTTCCCAGGGCGCGGAGGTAAGCGGGCTCCTGCGGGCCGCGGGGCTCCAGGAAATCGCCGTTCACAGGGATTTTTCCGGGAATGACCGGGTGGTCAGTGCCAGGAAAAAATCGGAAGCGGTGACAGGAGAATAAGGTTGCGCTTACACATTCTGTGTTATATAATAAATATGATTATGATTTGATAATAGGGAATATCAGGATATTCAAATAGGGAGGATTATCCAATATGGCGGATAAACAAAAAGCACTGGAAACTGCGCTTGCTCAAATTGAAAAACAATTCGGCAAGGGCGCGGTTATGAAACTCGGACAGGCGACGGCGATGAATGTCGAAGCCATCCCGACTGGATCGATTGCGCTGGATATTGCACTTGGAATCGGCGGGCTGCCGCGCGGCAGAATCGTCGAGGTATACGGGCCGGAAAGTTCCGGTAAAACCACTGTCGCTCTGCACGCAGTGGCGGAAGCTCAGAAGATGGGCGGCGAAGCGGCTTTCATCGACGTCGAGCATGCGCTCGACCCAATCTATGCCAAGGCGCTCGGCGTGGACATCGACTCCCTGCTGGTCTCCCAGCCGGACACTGGCGAACAGGCGCTGGAAATCACCGAGGCGCTCGTGCGTTCCGGCGCCATCGACATCATTGTGCTCGACTCGGTCGCGGCGATGGTGCCCCGCGCGGAAATCGAAGGAGAGATGGGCGACACCCATGTCGGCCTGCAAGCAAGGCTGATGTCCCAGGCGCTCAGAAAGCTAACGGCGGTCATACTCCAACACCACCATGTCTCCCTTTTTCTTTACCAAAGCACGGGGAAAGTGGGCGTGGGGTAAGGCC
>UQSL01000090.1 GCA_900543705.1 uncultured Oscillospiraceae bacterium | reverse complement strand
AAGGCAAAGACATTCCCTGGATATTCTCCTTTCCATTAGATTATACAAATCCATATGGCGATGGTAACGCAAGTGAAAAAATTATAAATATTTTAAGTAATTATATTTAAAAGATAGGAGCAGTGGTTATGAGCCAGATTGATATTTTTGATGATAATTATAATTACATTGGTACAGAGGATAAGCAAATAGTTCATAGAAAGGGTATTTGGCATAGAGTATTTACCTGTCAAATATTCAGTTCTAAGGATAAATGTGTTTATTTTCAAAAAAAGGCCCCAAATCGCTATTCATTTTCAAGGCCGGATTACATTGATATTAGTGTCGGTGGACATTATGAGGCTGGTGAAAATATCGAAGATGGTATAAGAGAAATATATGAAGAAACTGGATTGGATTATAATGTAAAGTTTCAGGATTTAATTCCTATTGGTGTCCGTCAAACTGCTTCTACAATAGCCGAAAACTATATTGCAAATGAATTTCAAACATGTTTATTTGTTAGATTATAATGGTGAGTTTTCGGATTTGTTAAAAGAAAACGAAGAAACAAGTGGTTTCGTGAAACTTAAAATCGATGATGTGCTAGATTTATTAACACATCAAACATCGAATATTAAAGGAGAATTTGCCTTTTTATGCAACGGAATCGTTTGTATCGAAAATATTGATATAACTTTAAATGATTTTGTTCCATCTTATTTACGAGTAGACCAATTTATGTTAAGATTGATAGTTGCGATTCAACGTTATATGGATGATTTAAAAAGCAATCAAAAAAGACTTTTGTTTTTATAATTATCAAATATGCAGTAAGTATAACAGCAAACGTTCAGATTTGCAAATTTTTATATAATTAGCAGTTTTTACTTTTATATAATTTGAGGTAATGCGAGTTGCCCAATCTTAACTTTATCAGCGGCTGGTTCCAAGATTTGTTGGTCTGAAATGAGGCCAAAGGCTTCAAACGGTTAACGCCTGTTTGACAGTTCTCATCAGAATTGAAATTGAACTCCGAGATGAGCTGTAAAGCGATGTTTTGGAACAAGGGGCGAAGTGAGCAGTTCATCACTGTGCGAAAAAATGAAGCGGTATTTCCGAACGAGCTCTCTCCCAAGTAAAACATACTCGAGGATATGAGGATCACGTGGACAGGAAACATACCAGCTTGAAATCTGCCTTGTCGTACAGCTTTGGACATGGATGGGGGTGAGATAGCCGTAGGCTTTGGCATAAAGACTCCTTTCCATCGCTCAGCTGCCCCGTGCGACCTTTTACTACCATCTGAAACGGATAAACCGTGAAGACAAATACGAGGCCGCCAAGGCCGAGATTACAGCAATCTACCACGAAAACAAAGGACGGTATGGATATCGCCGTATCACAACGGAATTGCCATGCCGAACAGCCAAATCAGAAATGGGCAACCGATGTAACAGAATTCAGCCTGTTTGGAGAAAAGCTGTATCTGTCACCTATCCTTGATCTGTGCAGCAGTGATCTGGTCTGCTCGCGCCAAAACTAGATTCTTTTCACGCAGTCAGACCGGCGGGGGAAACAGCAAATATTGGCGGGTCAGCGGGCAATCCGCCTTATCCCTGATGCTGTCTGCCGTTTGCGTCAATGGTATAGGGTGCCGGATAGACAAGCTCCCCGGCGGGTACAAAAGTGTAGCCCTCCTTGGTAAGTTGTTCGAGAATCTGCGGCAGAGCCTCCAGGGTGTTTGTCTTGCCCGCATGGAACAGGCAGATGCTCCCCGGTCCGGATTTCTCGGTCACGCGGGTCACGATTTTCTCCACCGCCGGATCTTTCCAATCCACACTGTCGACGTCCCATTGGATGACCTCGTACCCAAGCCCCCGCGCGGTTTCGATCACCAAATCGTTGTACGCGCCGGAAGGCGCACGGAACATCGTCGGGCGTTTCCCGGTCAGCTTCTCAATCTTTGCCCCTGCGGCCTCAATGTCCGCCGTGATTTGCTCCCGTGACATCTTGGTCATATCCGGATGGGTGTCCGAGTGGTTGCCAACCTCATGCCCGCGTTCTGCAATCAGCTTTACCAAATCCGGATACTTGTCACACCACTGCCCAACCACAAAAAAGGTCGCCTTCGCCTGATACTTGTCGAGGATGTCGAGCAGCTCCTCGATTTGCGGCTCATCCCATGCGCAGTTGATGCCAAGGGTTATCTTTTTCTCCTGTGTCTCGACACTGTAGACGGGTAGCTGTGTTGCCTTTGCGGATGCCTGCACCGCCCCTGCCGTAAAGACCGTGCCTACTGCAATGACTGCCGTCAGACACAGTGCTGCGATTCCCATAAGTTTCTTTTTTCTCAGAACAATCACCTTCAAGGTTCATTCCCCCTTTTCGCTCTATTCTCACTGTATGAGCGAAAATTCGCTTGCATGCGGGGAATCCCGCGTAGGCGGCGGAAAAATCATGCTTGTTGTGCCTGCCGGCACAAAACAGATCAAAGATGCCGTTCTGAAAGTACCTCACGGGGGTCTCTCCCCAAACGTAAAAAGGAATCGGTTTCATTTTCCCTCTGGAACCTCAAACTAGGCCGGGGCTATATCCGGTCCTTATGCCTTTAGCTCATAAATTCCCTGCCATTTGGAAAAATCCTTGAGAAAAGATGGGCGCTCTATTACAATTTCGTCGCTCTGCCACTTGCAAAAGCGCAGGCCATGAGATAAAATAAAATTGTTGTAAGATTAACAAGTAAGAGGACAAAACTCTATCAAAAAACGAAAGGGTGCTTTTTCATGACCTCTCTGAACAAAAAGTCCATTGAAGATTTTGATGTAGCCGGCAAGAAAGTCCTTGTCCGCTGCGACTTCAACGTACCCCTCAAAGATGGCGTCATCACCAACGATAAGAGAATCGTTGCGGCTCTGCCGACCATCAAATACCTGATTGACCACGGTGCAAAGGTCATCCTCTGCTCCCATCTCGGCCGTCCGAAGGAAGGCTGGGAGCCGGAATTCTCCCTCGCTCCGGTCGCTGCCAGACTTTCCGAACTGCTTGGCAAGGAAGTCAAGATGGCAAAGGATGTCATCGGCGAGGATGCCAAAAAATTGGCTGCTTCCCTAAATGATGGCGACGTCATGCTGCTCGAGAATGTCCGTTATCACAAAGAGGAGAAGAAAAACGACCCTGCTTTTGCAAAGGAACTTGCCAGCCTCGCTGAGCTGTATGTCAACGATGCGTTCGGCGCAGCACACAGGGCACACGCTTCCACTGCCGGCGTTGCCGATTATCTCCCGGCTGCCTGCGGCTATCTGATTCAGAAAGAGATTAACTTCATGGGCGGCGCGCTGGAATCACCGAAACGTCCGCTCGTCGCCATCCTCGGCGGCGCAAAAGTCTCCGATAAAATCGGCGTCATCGAAAACCTGATTGAGAAAGTCGACACCCTGATTGTTGGAGGCGGTATGGCTTATACCTTCTTTAAAGCAAAAGGCTACACCGTTGGCGATTCCATCTGCGAGGATGACAAAGTCGAGCTCGCAAAAGAGATGCTCGCGAAAGCTGAGGCAAAGGGCGTCAACTTCCTGCTTCCGGTCGACAATATGATCAGCACCCACTTTGCGGAGAATGCGGAGCACAAGGTCGTAGATTCCGACAATATCCCGGACGGCTGGATGGGCATGGATATTGGCCCGAAGACCATTGAGAAATTCTGTGAGGCCATCAAGGGCGCAGGCACTGTCATCTGGAACGGACCGATGGGCGTCTTTGAATTCGCCCCGTTTGCAGAGGGCACTCTCGACATCGCCCGTGCAATTGCGGAAAGCGGCGCCATCTCCATTGTCGGCGGCGGCGACTCCGTTGCAGCTGTCACAAAGCTCGGCTTTGCGGACAAGATGTCTCACATCTCCACCGGCGGCGGAGCATCCCTCGAATTCCTGGAAGGCAAGGATCTGCCGGGTATCTCCTGCCTGAACGACAAATAATCAGATTGCTTTGGAAAAAGGCACGGTATTTGCTTGCCGTGCCTTTTTGAACTTGTCGCTAGAAGGCCGGGGGCTTTGGACGGGAAACGCAGAGTATGCGGCAGTTGCCTTGCTCTGTACTTTCATCTCGTCTGGGAGACGGACTCGAAACGTTGCTTCGGTAACAGCCTCTGGGCCAACTCTTCCTTTACAAAACGGCAGGGGAAAACGATATTCCGTTTTTTCTCCGCCGTTTTGCTCGTGGGGTGCGGCTACGGCAGCACATGACCCCCTCCGCCGCATACTTTTAACAGGTTATGAAACGCAAACAAAATGATAAAGGGGAATTAATAATGAATAAAGCTGTTCGCAATGCGATTATCGCGGGAAACTGGAAAATGAACCAGACCCAGGCGCAGACTAAAGCTCTCATTGACGAGATGAAGCCGCTTGTAAAAGATGCCGACTGCGGCGTTGTCCTGTGCGTCCCTTACACAGATCTCTGCACTGCCATTGAGGCGGCAAAGGGTTCGAACATCAAAATCGGCGCGGAAAACTGCCACTGGGCAAAATCCGGCGCATTCACTGGGGAAATCTCCGCGGAGATGCTCACCGAGATGGGCGTAGAGTATGTCATCATCGGCCACTCGGAGAGAAGGCAGTATTTCGGTGAAACCGACGTCACAGTCAACAAACGAGTTCGCGCAGCGCTCGACGCTGGGCTGACCGTCATCCTCTGCGTCGGCGAGACGCTTGAGCAGCGTGAGCAGGGCATCACCTCCGAGCTTGTCGCCATGCAGACGAAAATCGCCCTCGGCGGGGGATCCGCAGAGGAGATGGCGAACATTATCATTGCTTATGAGCCGGTCTGGGCGATTGGTACCGGCAAAACCGCAACTGCCGAGCAGGCAAACGAGGTCAACCACACCATCCGCGAAACCATCAAAGAGCTCTATGACGAAACAGTCGCAGAGAAGGCGGTTGTCCAGTACGGCGGTTCCATGAACGCGGGCAATGCGGAGGAACTCCTCGCTCAGCAGGATGTTGACGGCGGCCTCATCGGCGGCGCGTCCCTGAAAGCAAAGGATTTCTCTGTGATCGTAGCAGCAGCATCCAAATAAGCTAGAAGTTTTGACCCGGCCTCCCTCCGGCAGGGGCGGCCGGGCTTTTTTCGAAACGTGCCGGGCAGAAAGGCAGGATACCATGAAAAGACCACTTGTACTCATGATTTTGGATGGCTTCGGCTATAATCCGGAGGATTACGGCAACGCCATCCACGCAGCGGACAAAAAGAATATCAACAAAATTTTCTCCTCCAACCCGAAAACCCTGATCGGGGCGTCCGGCATGGATGTCGGCCTTCCCGACGGACAGATGGGAAATAGCGAGGTCGGGCACACCAACATCGGCGCAGGCCGCATCGTTTACCAGGAATTGACCCGCATCACCAAATCCATTGCGGATGAGGATTTCTTCTCCAATGAGGCCTTCCTCAGCGCGGTGGAAAACTGCAAGAAAAACGGCAGCGCCCTGCATCTGATGGGGCTGCTCTCCGACGGCGGCGTACACAGCCACAACAGCCATCTGTACGGCCTGCTGGAGCTTGCGAAAAAGAACGGCCTCACCAAAGTCTACGTCCACTGCTTCATGGATGGGCGCGACGTGCCCCCGTCCTCCGGCAAGGATTATATCATTGAACTTGAAAACAAGATGAAGGAAATCGGCGTCGGCAAAATTGCGACCGTTATGGGCCGCTACTATGCAATGGACCGCGACAACCGCTGGGAGCGCGTCGGCAAAGCCTACGACGCGATGGTTAAAGGCGAGGGCAACCACAATTCCTGCCCGGTCGATACAATGGAGAAATCCTATGCGGACGGCGTGACGGATGAATTTGTTGTCCCGACCGTCTGTGCGGACGACGGCAACATCTCTGCAAACGATTCCGTCATCTTCTTCAATTTTCGTCCGGACAGAGCGAGAGAGATTACCCGCACGCTTGTCGACCCGGATTTCACCGGCTTTACACGCGAGCGGTTTCCGCTCACCTTTATCTGCATGACCCAGTATGACGCAACGATGCCGAACGTACAGGTGGCCTTTAAGCCGCAATCCTTGAAAAACACCTTTGGCGAGTATATCTCGGGTAAGGGCCTCAAACAGCTGAGAATTGCGGAAACGGAGAAATATGCGCACGTCACCTTCTTCTTTAACGGCGGCGTAGAGAAGACGTATGAGGGTGAGGACCGTGCGCTGATTAATTCCCCGAAAGTTGCAACCTATGACCTCCAGCCGCAGATGAGCGCCTATGAGGTCACGGACGAGCTGCTCTCCCGTATTGCATCTGACAAGTACGACGTGATTATCCTCAACTACGCAAACTGCGATATGGTCGGGCACACCGGCGTGTTCGAGGCCGCAGTCAAGGCAGTCGAGGCAGTCGACGACTGTGTCGGCAAGATTGTGGATGCTGTTCTTGCCAAAGGCGGTGTGTGCCTGATCACCGCCGATCACGGCAACGCGGACAAAATGTATGAACCGGACGGCTCCCCATTTACCGCGCACACCACCAATCCTGTGCCGTTTGTGGTCGTGGGTTACGATTGCAAGCTGCGCGAGGGAGGCAGGCTTGCGGATATCGCGCCGACCATGCTCGACATCCTAGGGCTTGAGCAGCCGGCGGAGATGGACGGCGAGAGCCTGATCGCCAAATAGTTTCCTGTCAGCGAAACCCCCGGAGGCTAGATTGGACTGTTCCCCGATGAATAGACAAAGAAAAAAGAACCCTGTCGTAGAAAATCGAAGAAT
>UQSL01000089.1 GCA_900543705.1 uncultured Oscillospiraceae bacterium | reverse complement strand
CTCACTCCCTTTGAAATCAGGAGCAAGGCCGTGTAATTCTTCGCTTTTCTACGACTGGGTTCTTTTTCTTTGTCTATTCATCGGGGAACAGTCCAAATCTAGCCTCCGGGGGTTTTGCATCCCGAAAAGATTATAATTCAGACAAAAGTTTTTTCTTGACCTTGGAAAGGTCGGTTTCCCGCACCTTTTTGCGGAGCGGGAGCACATAGGGGGCGGAGACGGACAGCTCGTCGATGCCCATCGCGAGGAAGGTCTCGGTCAGCGAAAGATCCGCGCCAAGCTCCCCGCAGATGCCAATCCAGATTCCGTTTTTGTGGGCGTTGTCCGCCGCCATTTGAATCAGGCGGAGAACTGCCTTATGGTAAGGGTTATAAAAGCGCTCGAGCTTCTGGTTTTGTCGGTCAATTGCTAGGGTGTACTGGGTCAGGTCGTTGGTGCCGACACTGAAGAAATCCACCTCTTTTGCCAGCTCATCGCTGAGGATGGCAGCAGCCGGGGTCTCAATCATAATACCCAGCTCGATCGTTTTGTCATACGAGATTCCCTGTGCATCCAAATCCGCCTTAACCTGCTGTACAATCTGCTTGATTTCACGCACTTCCTCCACGCTGATAATCATCGGGAACATGATGGCGATTTTGCCGTAAGCGGAGGCGCGCAGAAGGGCACGCAGCTGGGTCTTGAAAATATCCACCCGGTCGAGGCAGATACGGATGGCGCGGTAGCCGAGCGCGGGATTTGCCTCGGACGGCATGTTAAAATAATCCACCTGCTTATCCGCGCCGATATCCAACGTGCGGATAACGACCTGTTTGCCTGCCATGGTCTCCGCAACCTGTTTGTAGGCGAGGAATTGCTCGTCCTCGGTCGGGTAGTCACTGTTTTCCAGATAGAGGAATTCGCTGCGGAACAGCCCAATTCCTCCCGCGTCGTTTTTCAACACTTCGCCAACATCCAAAGGATTGCCGATGTTCGCATATATTTTGAGTTTCTGACCGTCCAGGGTAATATTTTCCTGTCCTTTGAGCTGCTGGAGCAGGGAACGCTGTTGAAGATCCCTTGCCTGTTTTTCCTTTATCTGGGACAAGGTCTGCTCGTTCGGATCCAGATAGACAGTGCCGGTAAAACCGTCCACGCAGGCGAGCATTCCGTCATACTCCTCTTGCAGTTTTGCGCCGATGTTGATGACGGCCGGGATATTCATGGTTCTGGCCAGAATCGCGGTGTGGGAATTTGCCGAGCCTTTGGAGGTGATAAAGCCGAGCACTTTGTTTTTATCGAGCTGAACAGTTTCGCTCGGTGCGAGATCCTCAGCCATGATGATGGCAGGCTCATCAGAGGAAAAGCTGCGGCCCTGCCCGTTGCCTAGCACGGAAATCATCCGTTCGGAGATATCCCGGACATCCGCCGCACGCTCTTTCATGTAGGCGTCATCCATCGCTGCAAACATCTGGGAGAAATTGTCTGCGGTGGTCGCCACGGCAAATTCTGCATTGACGTTTTGCGTTCGGATGATATTGGTGACCGAGTCGCAGTAATCGGGGTCCTCCAACATCATTTGATGAATTTGGAAAATCATCGCGTTGGCCTCGCCGACTTGCTGCAGAGCTTTTTCATATAGCGTACCGAGCTGCTCAGCCGCCTGGCTCTTTGCCTGCTCAAACCGCGCAACCTCTGCATCAACATCTTCAATGCGCTGACGCTTGACCTGTTGTTCCTTTTTTCCGTATACGGCGACTTTTCCGATAGCAATTCCGCCGAATACCCCTTTCCCAGTAAAAACAATCATGGTACTCCTCCGGTCTCTCCTGCATGGGCCAGGTTCGAAGGGCCCCCCCTCCAACGGCCTCTTTTTTTACAGGTTATTTTTCAAAAAGGTTTCCATCGCGCCGGCAGCGTCCGCCTCGTCGGCCCCCTCCACAGTGACATGGAGCGTCTCGCCATTTTTTGCGGCCAGTCCCATGACGGCAAAAATGCGTTTGGCATCCGCCTTTTTCGTGCCTTTTTCCAAGGTGATGGTACTGCTGTATTTTGCCGCCTCTTTGACGAGCAGGCCCGCCGGGCGGGCGTGGATTCCTTCCGGGTCGGTAATCACATAATCAAATGCTTTCATTGCAGATTCCTCCAATTCTTATCGATAGTATACAAAAAATCTCCATACTTGAAAAGGAAATTTGAATGTTATTCTTCTTCCTTAATTGGTTTTTTAAGGATTGCCAGCAGAATCATGCTGATCACGGAGCCGATCAGGATAGAGAGCAGGTACATCGGCCAGTGTTCTACGACCGGGAGAACAAAGCGGAAAAGCATGACGAGGGCGCATGGCCCCGCCGAGCCGACGACGCAGGAGGGGATGACTCTCAGCGGATCTGCCGCGGCAAAGGGGATAACGCCCTCGGTGATGAAGGAGAGGCCCATGATATAGTTGGTTAGGCCGGATTGGCGTTCTTTTTTGGTAAAGCGGTTTTTAAAGAAGGTAGTACAGAGTGCAATTGCGAGCGGGGGAATCATACCGCCTGCCATAACTGCCGCCATGACGGGTGAGGACACCGCCGCGCCGGAAGCACTGACAAGGGAAGCGGTGCCGAAGACATAGGCCGCCTTGTTGAACGGTCCGCCCATATCGATGGACATCATGCCGCCGACGATGGCCCCGAGAATCAGGCCGCTGCCGGTGCCAAGGTGCGCAAGGCCGTTATTCATTGCAGTGTTAAGCATGGAAACCGGCGGATTTATAATGTAGATGACAATGGCTCCGATGAGCAGAAGGCCGATCACCGGATAGAGCAGAATCGGCTTGATACCTTCTAGGGATTTCGGGAGCTTATCAAATAGCTTGCGCAGCCCGACCACTAGATATCCTGCGACAAAGCCCGCAATCAGCGCGCCGAGGAAACCGGATTTGGAATCACCGGAGTTTGCGAGGAAACCGCCGACGAAACCGACCATCAAAGCAGGACGGTCGCCGATGCTCATTGCGATAAAGCCGGAGAGAATCGGGAGCATGAAGTTGAACGCGCCCTCGCCAATGGTCTTGAGGAAAAAGGCGGGTGCGGAGTTTTTTCCGAAATTTGCCGGGTCAGCACCCGGAGCAAGGATGGTATCAAACAGAAAGGCGAGCGCGATAAGAATACCGCCGCCGATGACGAACGGGAGCATATTGGAGACGCCGTTCATCAGGTGTTTGTAAACGGTGTGCCACACACCCTCTTTTTCTTTGCTGAATTCCTCCGAAGAGGCTTTGCGGTCCGCATGGTAGATGGGAGCACTGCCTCTGGTGGCCTCATCCAGCAGGTCTTTTGCCTTATTGATGCCATTGGCGACCTTGGTCTGGATGACGCGCTTGCCGTCGAAACGGGCCATCTCGACGTTTTTGTCTGCCGCGACAATGATACAATCCGCCTCGGCAATCTCCTTTGCAGTCAGCTTGTTTTTCACTCCGCCGGAGCCGTCAGTTTCCACCTTGATGGTGATTCCCATCTCCTTTGCGGTGTTTTCCAGTGCTTCAGCTGCCATATACGTGTGGGCGATGCCGGTCGGACAGGCGGTGACGCCGAGAATCCGATAGCCCTGTGCCTTCGCCGACTTTACCTGTGCGGTCTGCTGCTCGGCGGCCTCCTCTGCATCCTTAGCGGATTCCGCTTTGTCAATGACGGAAATGAATTCCTCCGGGGTCTTTGCCTGGAGCAAATCCACGCGGAATTTATCGTCCATCAGCAAAACGGAAAGCTTCCCAAGCACGTCGAGATGAACATTGTCCTCGGTGTTGGGGGCTGCAATCAGGAAGAAAAGATTGGTCGGCTCTCCGTCGAGTGCTTCGTAATCGACTCCGTCAGGAACGACCATTGCAGCGAGAGCGGGTTTTGTTACCGCATCGGTCTTTGCGTGGGGAATTGCGACGCCCTCGCCGATGCCGGTCGTGCCCTCCGCCTCTCTGGCGATAACCGCGTTTTTGTACTTCTCCTCATCATTGATACAGCCGGTCTTAAGCATCAGCGAGACGATTTTGTCAATGGCATCCTGCTTGCCGGATGCGGCTCCATGCAGGTCAATGGCCTGTTTTTGAAGCAAATCTGTGATACGCATAGGTTGTTCCTCCTCAAAATAATTACAGGGTTTTCATCAGCTGCTCTACTTGTTCACGCGTGGCGAGCCATTCAGAAAAGGCGCTTGCACTGCCAGTGCACAGCCCCATTTTCACAGCCATGGAATAGTCGCCGGTTTCCAAATATCCTGCAAGGAAGCCCGCGACCATCGAATCGCCGGCACCTACGGAATTAACTCTTCTTCCCTTGGGCGGAAGGCTTTGCGAGACTCTTCCGTCGTCTGCAAGAAAAATAGCCCCTTTTCCTGCCATGGAGACGAGCACGTTTCTCGCGCCCATCTTCTGGAGCTTACCGGCGTAAGCAATGATCTCCGCATCCGTGTGAAGTTTTACGCCGAACATCTCACCAAGCTCATGGTTGTTTGGCTTGATGAGGAAGGGGCGATACTTCAGGACGTTGAGCATCAGCTCCCGAGTGGTATCCACTACCACACGGACTCCTTTGTCTTCAATGCGTTCGAAAATTTTTTCGTAGGTATCATTCGACAGGGTATTTGGAATGCTTCCGGCTAAAACTAGGATGTCATCTTTTTCAAGCTTATCAAGCCTGTTTAAAAGCTCCATAAAGTTTTCCGGGGAGATTTGAGGACCCTGTCCGTTGATTTCGCTTTCCTCTGCCGATTGGATTTTGACATTGATGCGGGTATTTCCCTGGTCAATCCGAATAAAATCTGTGTTGCAGCCAAAAGATTGTACCTGGCGTTCCACTTCATTCCCGGTAAAACCGGCGATAAAGCCGAGGGCGACGTTGTCAAAGCCGAGGTTTTTGAGTACGATCGAGACGTTGACGCCTTTTCCGCCGGGATAGATTTTTTCTCCGGTTGTGCGGTTGACTTCACCCAAGTGCAGCGAATCCACCTGGATGATATAGTCCAAAGAAGGGTTAAACGTGACTGTGTAAATCAAAGTCTGTCCACCTCCACAATATTCTTGCAGTTTCTATAGTTTGAATCATTCAGCAGTGTGGTAATCACTGTTGCGTGCTCAAATTCCTCAAAAGTAATGGAAGACACCTTGTTAAACTTGGAAGAGTCCGACAGAACAAAGCATTTCCGGCAGCGGGACATGGCTTTGGCTTTGACCATCGCCTCGTTGATATCCGGGGTGCTGAAGCCTGCCACCGGGCTGATGCCGTTTGCTCCAAAAAAGCCTTTGGTGAAATTGTACTTTTGCAGGCTTGTCAGGGCCTCGGAGCCGACGATGGCTTCGGTCGCCAGCTTGAACTGCCCGCCGAGGATGTAGGTGGTGAATCCTCTTTGTACCAGTCGCTGTGCATGGGCGATCGCGTTTGTGACAAAGATAGCTTTGGTGTCGGGAAGACAGTCAATCAGCGTGTCCGTCGTGGTTCCCGCGTCAAGGTAGATGAAATCTCCCGAACGAATCAGCGTTGCTGCATATTGGGAAATCCGGATTTTTTCCTGCTTGTTCTGGGTGCTCTTTTCGCTGACGGGTTCCTCTGCGGTATTATAAGTGTCCGCCGTATTCTGCAATGCGGTAGCTCCACCGTGTACTTTATTTAAAAGGCCGCGTTCCTGCAGGACATTCAAATCGCGCCGAATTGTGGATTGAGAAGCACCGAGCAGTTTGGTCAGCTGTGTCACTGTAACAGCTTTCTGCTCTTCAATCAGATGGAGAATTTCGGAAAACCGCTGTTCTGTTAGCATGAATGATTCGTCTCTCTTTCCTTATTATTTCTATGTCTATAGGATAACATCATTTTCAATAAATGTTAATCAAAATATGTCGCTTAAATGACAAATTTATCTTCGATAAATTATGGATATTTCACGATTATAATCAAAGAATGGAGTAGGATACAGATTATCAGTGATTGAATATGACTGATTTAAAAATAAAAAGTATGCAATCGTAAACCTTCACAGAAAACAAACAAAACAAATCATGGAATGAATTCCTTTGAATTATTCAAAGAATATTCACAAATGATATTACGAGAATAAAGATAGTAAGAAATAAAAGAATTGCAAAAAAGGAAGTATAGAGCAGTTGCATAACCAAGCATTTATAAATACCAGTAAAATTGGCTTAACAGGCGGATTCAATGAAAGATTGCAAAGTAAAATTCGACCAAAAAACATGAATATTATTCGTACAAAATGCAATTTTAGATACTTTTTACTTCGATTTTTCTTGATATAACATAGAAAAAACGGTTTTTATTTTATAGTTTCTTTATGAATTTTACCAATGGCAATCAGCGGGTAAAAGGTATATGATAACAATCAAACCAGATTTCATAGAGGTTAACTATGCGTCTTTAAAATGCAATCGTGACAGGCGCTGAAGGAGGGATTTGTTCGATGAAGAATTTGATTGACCGTATTATTGAAATTGACCATACGGCGGATGAAAAACTCAAAGAAGCACAGCGTCGCAAAGAGGAAGCTCTGAAAGAAATCGATGCACGTAAAAATGAAATTATGAAGGAAATTACCCTTCATGGAGATAACCATCTGACGGATTTGGACAAGACAGAAAGTGAATCGGCACAAAAGCAGATGCGTGTACTTGACCAGAATCTTCAGCTTCGCAAGCAAAAGCTTGCAGAGGTCTTTGAATCAGAGCGGAAAACATGGGTTGAGGAACTGGCCGGCCAGATTCTCTCCCGCTGAGGCTGAAAACCACTATTTCCCGGAAAGACCTGCTAATGAAAGTCAAGTAGGAATTTCAAGATTTCAAGTCAGAAAAAA
>UQSL01000088.1 GCA_900543705.1 uncultured Oscillospiraceae bacterium | reverse complement strand
ATTTCCTACTTAGGGGCTTTTTTGTGCTGTCTGTACATTCTGGGGCAGTTCATTCTGGGGCAGTTCAAAGTTCACAGCTTTCCGGGGGCTTTGTTGCCGCCTGCAAATCGCTTGTCAGCCATATTTGTCCGGATTTCCGCATAGAGATAGGAAGAGCACAAGCCTTCGCTTCGCTTTGCTCATCCATCTGACATGTGTGGTGAGACCATGAAAAAAACCAAGGCGTTTTTATTAAATACCGCGCTGCTGACTGCGACTGCGCTGCTGATGCGCACGGTTGGGCTTTCTTTCAGCGTTTATCTTTCCGCGAAAATCGGCACCGCGGGCATGGGGTTATACCAGTTAATTTTGTCCGTCTATACCCTGTGCGTGACCCTTTCCACCTCTGGCATCAATCTCGCCGCCACCCGTATGGTGGCGGAGGCGCTCGGCGGCAGAAGGGAAGACCAAACCCACGCAATCATGCGCCGCTGCCTTTCCTACAGTATCTTTTTCGGGGGCTGCACCGCCGCCGCGCTCCTCTTCGGGGCAGATTATGTTGGCAACGTCTGGCTGGCGGACAGCCGGACCGTGCTCTCCCTGCGCCTTCTCTCTTTAAGCATGCCGTTTCTCTCGATGTCCTCCGCGATGGCGGGATATTTTACCGCGGTGCGACGGGTATTTAAAAACGCCTGCGTCCAAGTGGCGGAGCAGGTCATCCGCATTGTTCTGACGGTTGCGGGACTTGCCCTTACCCTTCACATAGGAATCGATTATGCCTGTGCGGCCATTATCGGGGGCGGAACAGCGTCAGAACTTTGCTCCTTCCTCATGACTTATATTCTTTACCGCATCGATTCCCGCCGCTACCGTGTTAAGGGAAAACAAAGAGATAATCGGGGCCTTACCAAAAAGATGCTCGGCATCTCTATTCCCGTCGCGTTTTCCGCCTACGCACGGTCGGGCCTTGTCACCATCGAACATCTTCTCATTCCGCGGGGGCTGAAAAAATCGGGTATTTCTTCAGATACCGCGCTTTCCGCCTACGGTATCATTCAAGGAATGGCCTTGCCGGTGATTCTTTTCCCCTCCGCCCTGCTCACCTCCTTCGCCGGGCTAATCGTCCCGGAGCTTGCCGAACGCAAGGAGCAGGGCAAAACCGTTCAAATTGAGCGGATTGTGGGGCGGGTATTCCAGTTGACGCTGATGTTTGCCATCTGTGTATCCGGCATTTTCTTTTTCTTTGCCGAGGATTTTGGTATGCTGCTCTACGATAACGCGGATACCGTGCAGTTTATCCAGATTCTGGCTCCGCTCGTCCCTGTCATGTACCTGGATACTGCGGTCGACGGAATGCTCAAAGGGCTTGGGGAGCAGGTGAGCTCGATGCGCTACAATATTATCGACGCGTCCGTCAGCGTCCTGCTCGTCTGGTTACTGCTTCCGCGCTTTGCCATTGCCGGGTATCTGGTGACAATCTATGTCACCGAGATGCTCAACGCCTTTTTAAGTGCCAACCGGCTAATTAAAGTCACTAAAGTCCCTATCAAGCCCTGCTCGTGTATTTTAGGGCCGGTGTTTGCCATTTTTGGAGGCTGTATGGCTTCCCAGCTGATTTCCTCCGCACTTCCACTTTCCGCATTGTCCCTGACCCTGGAAATTCTGATGACCGTGTTATTCTATCTCGCGTTCCTGCTCCTTTCACGGTCCCTGACAAAAGAGGATGTGCGCTGGATTTTTTCCGCATTCCGCGGATAGTGGGAAAAGGCTCCGTGGTCATTTGCAATCTGAAGTTGCGGGACTATGGAAAAAAGAACGTGAAAGTTTCTGTATCTGATTAAATAGGAGACTTCTCCTATATTTCCCAGGAGCAAATCAAGGTATCTCACATACTGGTTACAGCTACCTGCGTGTTGCCGCAGGACTTCACTTCCTGTGGTCTGGAAACAGGTTCCCGCGGGACACAGAAGTATGCATCAATTACGATGGAATCCCCCTTCGAGACCCCTGTTACAAAAATATCAAATGAATACAAAACCCCGATGCGATATCTTGAGACTCTTAGGATAAAAAGCGTTCTTTTTACGGCAATCCCCCGAACACCTGAAATGTTCGGGGGATTCGAATTCCTTATTTGAGCAGAGCGGCCAAACTCTGTTCAATTTTCGCCATACGCTCCTTGGCGCTGGCAAGCTTCTCTTTCTCCTGGGCAACGATCTGTGCCGGAGCTTTTGCGAGGAAGCCCTCGTTGGAGAGCTTCCCGGTGATAATCTGGATATCTCGCTCGCAGAATTTCTTCTCCTTTTTCAGGCGGGCAAGCTCTTTCTCCTTATCGATAAGTTCCTCCATCGGGATAAAGATACGCGCGGAATCCGTGATGACCTGGACGGCGTCCGGCATGTCGAAATGCTCGCCGACTGTCACACCGGCAGCGGACGCCAGGCGTTCAAAGAATGGCGTACAGCTTGTGAAAATATCTTCGTATTCGGTTTCAATAAACAGGTTTGCCTTTTTGCTCGGCGCAATGTTCATCTCTGCACGGCGATTGCGGATGCCGCGGATAGCGTCGATGACACGCTCAAAATCCGCTTCCTCCTCCGGGAACACAAGCTGGTCGCGATACACCGGCCACTCACTGACGACAAGAGCCTCGCCCTCATGCGGGAGCACTTGCCAGATTTCCTCGGTGATAAACGGCATGAACGGATGCAGTAATTTTAACATATTCGTCATGACATACAGCAAAACCTGCTGTGCGGTCTTTCCGCTCTCCCCGCCCTCAAACAGTCGGGATTTGGTCAGTTCGATATACCAGTCGCAGAAAATATCCCAGATGAAATCATACAGCTTGGAAACCGCAATGCCGAGCTCAAAGTTCTCCAGGTTGTCTGTGACCTCACGGATAAGGCGATTTAGTTTGGTGAGTATCCACTGATCCTCAATGGCAAATTCCTCCGGAAGCCCCTGCAAGTCCTCTTCCTTGAGGTTCATCAGGATAAAGCGGGCCGCGTTCCAAATCTTATTGGCAAAGTTGCGGCTTGCCAGGACCTTTTCATCCGTAAAACGCATGTCGTTGCCCGGGCTGTTTCCAGTGGCAAGAGTAAAGCGCAGAGCGTCCGCGCCGTACTTGTCAATGATTTCGAGCGGGTCAATGCCGTTTCCAAGGGATTTGGACATCTTGCGCCCCTGTCCATCCCGCACCAGGCCATGGAAGAAGACGGTGTCAAACGGGACCTCGCCCATGTTCTCGATTCCAGAGAAAATCATGCGGGCAACCCAGAAAAAGATGATATCATATCCGGTGACCAGTGTGTTGGTCGGATAGAAGTACTTGAGCTCCTCGGTTACGTCTGGCCAGCCGAGCGTAGAGAACGGCCAGAGTGCGGAGGAAAACCAGGTATCCAGTGTATCCGGGTCTTGCGTCATATGCCCGCCACATTTCGGGCAGGTGTCAATGTGCTCGGCAGAGATGACCGTTTCCCCGCACTCGTCGCAGTAATAGGCAGGGATACGGTGTCCCCACCAGAGCTGGCGGGAGATACACCAGTCACGGATGTTGTCCATCCAGTTATAGTAGATTTTCGTAAAGCGTTCGGGAATCATCCGGGTTTTGCCCTCTTTGACCGCCTCGATGGCCGGTTTGGCCAGCGGCTCCATCTTGACAAACCACTGGAGGGAGACACGCGGCTCGACGGTGGTGCCGCAGCGGTAGCAGGTGCCGACGTTGTGCTTGTGGTCCTCAATTTTGACAAGGAGCGCGCCCGCCTCCACATCCGCGTCGATCTGCTTTCTCGCTTCATAGCGGTCAAGTCCGGTGTATTTGCCGCACAGCTCGTTCATGGTCGCATCGTCGTTCATGACGTTGATGACCGGCAGGTTGTGGCGCAATCCGACTTCAAAGTCGTTCGGGTCATGCGCCGGGGTGATTTTGACCACGCCGGTTCCAAACTCCATGTCGACATAGTCGTCCGCAACGATGGGTATTTCCTTGTTTACGAGCGGCAGGATGACATTCTTGCCGACAAGGTCTTTGTACCGCTCATCCGCCGGATTGACGGCAACGGCAGTATCACCGAGCATGGTTTCCGGACGGGTGGTTGCAAGCTCTACATATCCGCTTCCGTCGGCAAGAGGATAGCGCAGATGCCAAAAATGCCCGTCCTGCTCAGAGTATTCGACCTCCGCATCGGAGATGGAAGTTTTGCAGTGCGGGCACCAGTTGATGATGCGGTTTCCGCGATAGATTAACCCCTTCTCATACAGGCGGGTGAACACAGTGTTGACCGCCTTGGAGCAGCCCTCGTCCAGGGTAAAGCGCTCGCGCTCCCAGTCGCAGGAAGAACCGAGCTTTTTAAGCTGCTCGATGATGCGCCCGCCAAATTTTTCTTTCCACTCCCAGGCGCGCTCCAGGAACTTCTCGCGCCCGAGGTCCTCTTTCGTCAGGCCCTCCGCCTTCATCGCCTCAATGATTTTGGCTTCCGTGGCGATGGAAGCGTGGTCGGTACCCGGCAGCCAGAGGGCGCTGTAGCCCTGCATCCTGCGGAAGCGGATGAGGATATCCTGCAGAGTCTCATCGAGCGCATGTCCCATGTGCAGTTGTCCGGTGATGTTTGGCGGCGGAATCACAATGGTGTATGGTTTCTTGTGTCTGTCGACGGTGGCATGGAAATATCCCCCGTCAAGCCAGAATTGATAGGTACGGTTCTCAACCTGCTTAGGGTCGTAGACTTTGGCAAGCTCTTTTGACATTCCGGTTTCCTCCCTTTTCTATTCACAAAGCGATGTGGCGTCCGTGGAAAATTAAGTTGGAGAAACAAAAAATCCACACCCTGAACACAGGGCGTGGAATCACGCGGTACCACCTGATTTTAACGAAAATAGCTTTCGTCCTCTGTCGGAGACAATTGGCCTCCGCTTCCCAGATAACGCCGGGACACGCGCCGGGCACTACTTGGCGGGGTTTTTCCGCCGTTCGATCCGAAGCTCCAAGGCCACTTCGGCAAATTCCAGATACGGCGCTTACACCAGCCCGCCGCTCGCTGAAAGTGGAGTCTTTCGCCTACTCTTCCTCTTCTACGCTGATTGTATGATATTTGTTTCTTATGATAGCATGTCATTTTTGCCTTGTCAATATTCCTAGGTTAGACAAGCCTACAGAGTTTTTCCCCACCAGAACGATTCTCAAAGACAGGGTTCTCCAATCTCTACATTCAGCCGGCTTATCTTTCCTTTTTCCGGGCATCCCGGAAGAAACCCCCGCCGTCAAACGGGGAAAATTTAATCCCAGTGACCCCTTTGTCCAGCGCATAATTGCTCGTCTCATAAAACAGGGGCAATACTACCCCGTCAGAAAGCAGCATCTGCTCTGCCTGAGCAAAGCGCTCTACCACTTCCTGTGCACTTCCCGTCTGGTCTGCAAGTAGGGCATCATAGGCGGAATTCGAGTATCCGGCCATATTCTGTCCGGATCCGGAGAGAAACTGACCGAGAATCGAGGCGGGATTATCATAGCTCGGCGTGATGGGAATCAGCGCCATCTCATAATCCCCCTGCCCGATTTTATTATAAATATTGTTCAGGGACATGGTTTCCACGGTAGCAAAAGCGGAAACATCCCTCTGCCATACCTGTTTGATGTATTCCAGGGAGGAGGCAAACGCCTCGTCGCTGTCCGGGCAGAGGATCGTCAGTTTGGGAAGCCTATCCAAGCCCAGAGCGGAAAGCCCCGCGCTCATTTTTTCCATTGCCTCCTCCGGATGATAGGGAACTCCGACAGACTGAGCATGGCTGCGATAGTTTTCTCCGGAAACCGAGACAGTGGAGGGAATCAGCTGGCTTGCACTTTTCCAATAAGCCGGTAAAACTCCGGCATAGGAATCCCGCTGCAAAGAAAGGGACAGTGCGGCCCTGATATTCGCATTTTGCAGGGTCTCGTTTTTCTGGTTGACCAAAAGAGCCCAGACCGTGTTGTCAAAGCTGATGACTTCAAGCCCATTTTCCTGTGCAAAGGAGAGATCCGCACTGCCGAGTTTTGCGGCATCCAGGTTCCCGGCCTCAAACCGTTTGGTTGTTTCAGCAGAATCGCTGATAAAGTAGAGCGACACACTGCTTGGGGAAACGGAAGATGTCGTGTATTTGTCATTTTTTGATAGGATGATATTCTGTTCCTCATTCCAGGAATAGATGGTAAACGGCCCGTTGCAGAGGATGTCCTCTCCGCTCAAGCCGTATCGTCCCTTCGTGGATTCAAAAAATTCCTGGTTACAGGGAAAAGCGGCGGGAAGGGTCACGAGCTGCAAAAAAAACGGATCCTTTTTTGCCAGGCGCACCACAAAAGTATAATCATCCGGGGCGGATACGCCGAGTTCCTGATAGCTTTTTGTCCCGCTGATAATCTCCTGCGCCCCCTCAATGGCTGAATACATATCCCGGTATTCCGATCGGGTATAAGGGTTAAACAGCCGCTGGAAACCATAGACAAAATCTTTTGCCGTCACCGGAGTTGTCTTTTCTTCCCCATCATACCATACGGCGTCCTCCCGCAGGTGAAATGTATAGGTCAGGCCATCGTCGGATACTTCGTAATCCGTTGCCGCAGCTTCCTCCAGCTTACCGTCCTCTGTCATGCGCAGCAATCCCTCCATAATATTCTGCAAGACAATATGCGACGAGGTATCGCTTGCAAGCTGCGGATCTAAATTTCCGGGTTCACCCGGGATATCATAATACATTGCCTGACCTTTTCCCTTGCTCCCGCATCCGGTAAACAGTGTCAGCACCATGCAGCAGCAGAGAGCCACGGAGATTATGCGTTTCAAGGTAATGATTCCTCCTATATTCAGCTTTCACTATCAAAAGTTTGCCATATATCACAACGGTTACAATTTATTGTATCATGCTGACGTTTTGAGCGCAATGCCCCAGGTTTGTCCTCTTTTTCTTCCGGGCATTTAGGAGTATGCTTTTTCTTACATTTTTAGTTGATATACATAAATTCATTCCCAAAAGAAGACAGTCAAAAATCATAACCACCCGTCAAACGGGTGGTTTGCTCTGAGGCTAAAAGCCTCTGTTA
>UQSL01000087.1 GCA_900543705.1 uncultured Oscillospiraceae bacterium | reverse complement strand
TTTCTATGAACCAAGATATTTTAAATTCCTACTTGACTTTTGTTAGCAGGTCTTTTCCAGATCCAGGTCCTTCAGACCCCGCAATAGAATATGACTTTATTGTCACCTCGCCAGTAACTATCTATAAACAGAATGGCGAAAACAGGGAACTCCCTGTCAATTCCAAAGTCACTATTGCCAGCAATTGTGTAACCGGTGCAAAATTCCCAGATCGCATCTCTGCCGTTCAATTTATGTTACCAAACGCAGAAGGTGGCGTTTATGAATTTATTGACCCTAGTGCCGGATACGGATGGGTAGATCTCGACATCGGATTAATACCAATGAACAGAAGACTCATCAGCTCGTGGAGATAATAATCCAGTAAAATAAAAAAGTCCGCATGGAAAAACTTCCATGCGGACTTTTTTACTGATCCATCAAAATTACAATGTGATTGGTGCTCACATAGGTATGTTTCTCCATTTCTGAATCAGTCTGCCCCAGCGTTACTTCATGAGAGCCGACTACCGAATCATCTGTTTTTTCATAATAGGGGGACAGGACAAAATACTCCATACCAGAATATTTTATCCCCTTCACAATTTCTGAATCACTCATATACTCTATTTCATAATGTTCCGGAGCAACCACCTGTTCCAACTGTCCATCCGCTTTCCAATGCAGAAAAATGGTATTGGCATGTTCCCCCATCAAAATATCCTCTTCCACCGGGTTTGCCCGGAACCGATACCATACCGGATTGCCCACACGATATGTATCTGCGATCCCCTTGATATCCAGGGAATCCAGTTGATACATCCTCCGTTCAAACGAATCCGGATCAAGGCCCGTCGCTCCACCTTCTCGATTTGCTCCAAAATGTCCCTCTATCCTTGTGACAGCTGTATCCCACCATGGCAATTCTGGATTGACATAATACTCTTTTATTACAGATTTATTTTCCCGATCTCTCTGTAAAGCCCAGAGTTTTAACGAAAAATCCCGTATTTCTCCATCCGCCAGAAAATCAATTTCCAAGCTCTCAAAAGCATTCTTATCCTCTTCCGAATGGACAGCTTTGCGCAAAGTTTTATACAGTTTTCCAAAATCCATTTCATACACATTTGAATCTTTCAATTCAATCGTAATATTGCCGGAATTATTCCCACAGGAAAGCATGGACAATAAAACCAAACAGCACAATCCCATTATGGTAATTCTTTTCTTCATGAACATCCTCCTCAAGCGTGTGTAAGTTGCACACATAATCCTGAGTTTAACAAAATTTAATTATGCTAAACTCGGAAAGAGTTGTAAATGCATTAATAGAGGCATTTTTTCAAGAATCTCAAAATTAAATCTATAGAAATCACTATGTAAAACTGTATTATACCATGCTCTTTGATTTGCCTATTATCAATATGTCAGATATATAAAACTGTAATATTATACTATTCCAATCAAATAACGTCAATTTCATGTTATCTTCTCCTTTAGAACAACGCATAGCGGATAGGTGACCTGCCTTTCGGTTTTGTCTTGACAACTCAACCATACCACAGGTCTTTCCTATTCGCTATCTTTTTTCCGCTGATAATATAAAATCGGCACCTTGCTGTCTATTTCATTTTATCTGCCTCTGTAACACATCATTGTACAACCTACAATGGTTAAAAGGCGCCCGAGGGACACTTTGTTGAAGGAAGCGGCACATTGTGATATGATAAATAAGTACTTACGGTAGTCCCGGAGCTTTCCGGTAAGTCTGTAGACAGGGCATAGGACAGGCAAGGCCCGGGGAGGATAAAACAAAGTTGGGCAAGTTGCCCTCACAACTTGGGGAGGGATTCCCCCGAACATTGAAAGGAAAGGGAATTTGATGAAAAAAGGATTGAAAAAACTGGCGCTTGCACTTTGTGCCGCTTTGGTGATGGGCTCATTTGCCGCCTGCGGAAACAGTGGCGGTTCAAGCAGCTCCGCCGCCTCCACATCGGGTGCGGCCACGTCCTCTGAGACCTCTGTCCCCTCGAGTGGGCAGAAGGAAACTGTATCGATCGCCGCACTCAAAGGGCCGACTGCCATCGGCATGGCAAAGCTGATGGATGATAACGACAAAAATGAAACTGCAAACCAGTATGAGTTTACTGTTGCGGCGGGAGCCGATGACATCGTAGGTAAGATTACCACCGGAGAAGTGGACATCGCCGCCGTACCAACAAACCTTGCGGCGTCTTTATACCAAAAAACAAACGGCGGCGTAAAAATGCTTGCCGTCAACACACTCGGCGTGCTCTACCTGCTCGATTCCACCGGGGGAATCCACTCGGTGGAGGATTTAAAGGGCAAGACCATCTACGCAAGCGGCGAGGGAAGCGTTCCGCAGTATGTCTTTGATTACATCCTCACCCAAAACGGCCTGAACCCTGAAACGGATGTGACGATTGAATACAAATCCGAGCACTCTGAGCTTGCGAGCCTTGCGATTTCGGGCGATGCGCCTACCTGCATCCTGCCGGAGCCGTTTGTGACCCAGGTGCAGTCGAAAAATGAGGCTGAAAAGACTGCGCTCGACCTCACCGAGGAATGGGAGGCTGTCACGGATGGGAAATATCAACTGACTATGGGCTCCATCATTGTACGCACCGGGTTTTTAGATGAGCATAAAGATGCCGTCGATAAGTTCATGGCCGAATATCAGGCATCTACCGAATATGCGAACAGCAGCATCGCAGAAACGGCAAAGATTGTTGGGGAAAAGGACATCATGCCCGAGGAAGTCGCAAAAAAAGCAATTCCGAACTGCAACATTGTCTTTCTTGCAGGCAATGAGATGAAAGAGTCCGTCACTGGGTTCTATCAGGTATTGATGGAGACCCAGCCAAAGTCGATTGGAGGAAAACTTCCGGATGACGCGTTCTTCTACCAGCCATAGCCTGTCGAAAACCATCCTGAAAAAGATTCTGGTCGCCTGCTTCTGGCTTACGGTGTGGGCACTCGCCTACGCGGCAGTGAACAAGGAGATATTAATAGCCTCCCCTGCCACGGTTGCGGTAAGGCTTGGTCGTTTGTGTACACAGGGCGCCTTTTGGCTGACAATCGCCTGCTCCTTTGTGCGCATTTTGTGCGGGCTTGTAGCAGCGCTTATGTGCGGAGTGCTGCTCGCGGCGCTCACCTTCCGGTTTTCCGTTGTGTATGAGCTGCTCCACCCCGTGCTGTCCGTCGTCAAGGCCACGCCGGTGGCAAGCTTCATTATTTTGGCGCTCGTGTGGATTAAGACCCCCTACCTGTCCGCCTTTACCTCTTTTTTGATGGTTCTTCCGCTGGTGTGGGAAAACGTATACACCGGCATTGGTCAGACAGATGAGAAGCTGCTGGAGATGGCGCAGGTCTTTGAGTTTAGTCCCTTCAAAAAGCTGAAAAAAATTTATCTTCCCTCTATCCTGCCTTATTTTCTCACCTCTTGTACGATGGGACTGGGGCTTGCATGGAAAGCGGGCATTGCCGCCGAGGTCCTCGGCGTGCCGAAATTTGCGATCGGAACGCAGATTTACCAATCGAAAATCTATCTGGAAACTGCCGATCTCTTTGCATGGACGATTGTGGTAATTATCGTAAGCATTCTCATCGAAGCGGTGTTTAAGCGTGCGGTGCGCCGCCTGAACGACCGGTATCTGATTCCCGCCGCAAAGGGGGATGACTAGATGCTTGAAATACGGGAGGCAAAAAAGGCCTATGCGGACCGGCGGGTTCTCGATGGCTTCTCCTATGCGTTCAGGGGAGTAACCTGCCTGTTCGGACCTTCCGGCTGCGGAAAGACCACGCTGCTGCGCCTGCTTGCAGGGTTGGAGCTGCCGGATGCGGGAAAAGTGGAGCGAATCGGACGCGTGTCCATGGTCTTTCAGGAGGATAGGCTTCTGCCCTGGCAAAATGCCAGGGAAAACCTCCTTGCTGTCCGCGATACCCTGTGTGCACAGGAGGCGGAGCTCCTGCTCAGCGATCTGGGGCTTGCAGGCGAAGAAAACAAGTACCCCCATGAGCTTTCCGGCGGGATGAAACGCCGGGTGGCAATTGCAAGGGCGCTCGCATTTGCCGGGGATATTCTGCTGCTCGATGAGCCGTTTCGCGGCCTGGACCACGCGGTTCGGGAGCATGTGATGGAACAGGTGCGGGCTGTGTGCCAAAACAGCCTGGTTGTTCTCGTGACCCACGACCGTCAGGAGGCAGCTGCGCTCAGCGACACTGTGCTTATGCTTAAGGGGCCACCACTGCACATCACAGAGGAACTCCATCTTTCCGGTCTTTCGTTGGAGGAGCGGCGCACACTATTGGAGAAACATGGAGAATAAGAGTTCCGGGCCGGGAGAATTGCTTTTTCTCCCGGCCCGCGTTATGATAGGGAAAAACAAAAAAGGAGCGGGTTATTATGGCAGAGGCAAAGACAAATGTCTGCCGGATCCTAGAGAAGAATAAAATCCCATATTGCAGCCATTCCTATGAACCGGGAGAGAGCCTGGATGCGGTGACTGCCGCCAAAAAGCTCGGCAGGAACCCTGAACAGGTGTTCAAGACGCTCGTGACACAGGGAAAATCCGGGGCTTACCATGTGTTTGTGGTACCTGGCCCCTGTGAGCTTGATTTAAAAAAGGCGGCCAAGGCAGCGGGAGAAAAATCCATCGATATGATCCATGTCAAGGATTTGAACAAGGTGACGGGTTATATCCGCGGCGGGTGCAGCCCAGTTGGGATGAAAAAGCAGTACGGCACAGTAATTGATCAGAGTGCTCAGGCGTTTGAGACAATTATCGTGAGCGCGGGGCGCATCGGTACTCAAGTGGAGCTTGCACCACAGGATTTGGCCCACCTTGTCCATGCCTCCTTTGCTGCAATTACCATGGAACAGGAGGGGACGATGTGAATCTCACCCATGTGGGATCGCAGAGACTCGAGACAGAACGGCTGGTTTTGCGCCGCTTTAGAGTGGAAGACGTACATGTTTTCAGGATGGGCAAACGACCCTGAGGCTTCGCGGTATGTCACCTGGCCTCCGCACGGGGAGCTTACCGTCACCCTTGTATCTATCACGGAGCGGGATTCCTGCTGTGAAATCGGCTACTGCCTCACCCGCGACCGCTGGGAATCATGACGGAGGCTTTTTCTGCTGTCCTTACATTTTTGTTCGACACAGTCGGGTTTCATCGGGTGGAAGCACGGCATATTGCGGAGAATATCGGCTCCGGAAAGGTCATGCAAAAATGCGGGCTGCTCCACGAGGGCGTCAGCCGGAAGGCTTTTTGCTGCCCCTCGGACGGAAAATATCACGACCTTGTCCACTATGCCATCCTGCGGGAGAATTGGGTAGCTACCCACCGGGACTGAATTTTTGGGAAAAGGCTGGAAACAGTTACCATGACCGCTACCCGAATAGAGAAAAACACATGGCAGTTCATCTGCCATGTGTTCTTTTTCCTGTTTATACAATACGTAATATTTTTCGATAAAAAAAAGACGAGCAACGGGCCCGTCACAGAAAAAATAAGTATGGAGTTAATTATAAAGGAGGGGGATTGACCGAGAACAAGACCGTCTGTCTGCTCTCTAACAAGAGTATAGCACATGCCGTCCTGGAAATCAAGCAAAATGTAAAAATCCGTTTCTTATTGACCGCACTTTTATGTAATATATTACTAAATCAAGAGCATGCCCTTCATTTTTTGAAAGTGCATGAAACACATCCTGCATTTTTTGTTTCCGGGTCAGATACATTTTTGACTGTTTTGCGTTTTTTACGCAAGCAAAGAAAAAAGTCTTTCAATTTTCCGGCACACGCTTCTTCCAGCACACCGCCCTCAATTTGTGCTTTATGATTCAAGGGAAACGCCATTAAATCAAGAACAGAGCCGCACGCACCGGCCTTTTTATTATAAGCGCCGAACACCACGCGGTCGATTCGGGCATTGACAATGGCGCCGGTGCACATTGGGCAGGGTTCAAGCGTAACATAAAGGGTACAGCGCGGGAGTCTCCAGCCGCCTAAAACCCGGCAGGCCTCGTCAATGGCGGATAGCTCGGCATGGCGTAGCGCGTTTTTATCGCATTCTCTCCGGTTGTAGCCTTTCGCGATGATTTTGCCATCCTGCACGATGACGGCACCCACAGGGACTTCCCCCAGGAAAGCCGCCTTATCTGCGAGGAGCAGAGCCTCGCGCATATATTCCATATCCTTATCAACCATATCATATCACCTGTACGTATTGGACGCTGAGAAAAATCAGGACGATCAGGGCGATAATCATGCCCGGAGTGGACAAAAAAGCCCCGAAACGCTGGGCGTTTGTAAGATCCCGTCCTCTGTTTTGGAAGCAGAACAAAGTATCATCGTTTTTGCAAAGGCGCATGAATGAGATTACTCCCGCAATGAGAATCAGGCAGGAAAGGGTACAAAGGATAAGCCGGCCTTGAATCAGTTCCGTATTTGCACGAATTAAAGCGTAGGTAATGCTCAAAATCCCAACGGCTAGGCGGGCAGATATCCCAGTCCACAGCGAACCGGTATACAGAACCAGGAAGCCGATACACAGGCCAAGGACAAAGGAATTGAAGATATGCGTCGGATTGAGGTGCATCAATGCATAGACCATTGAAGATGCAAGCAGGGCGAACACATCGGAATATCGCCGCAGGGACTGCATGACGGCCCCGTGGAAGACGAACTCCTCCAAAAAAGCCAACACGATGGTGTTGTGTACCACATAAACTGCCGCAGCCCCCGGATTGGAAGGGATAACGCTTTGGGTGACGATCGGGATAATATGCAGCTGGGATATCAGGGATGAAAGTATGTCGGAGCAAAGAGAGACAAGGATAAAGACCGTTAAAACCAGGGAGACAGAACTCGCGGTTTTATACCCTGGTACATGCCGGTGCGGGAAGACCGCCCGCCTGGGGATGCGGTCGAGCAAAAGAAAAAACAGGCAGGGCAGCATCAGGCAGAGAATATCGGAGAACATCACGGCAAATTGGTAGAACATCTGGGCGTTTTGGGGGATTGTGATCCACAGATAGCGCTGGATGCTCTTCAGCACAGGCTGTGATGCATAACTGCGCAGAAGGACGAAAAACAGCATGCACAGCGCCATATGGGAAGAGGTAGCCATGATACGGCGGCGCTGAGTTTCCCTTGGGTCGACGGACCAAAAACCCATGCCGTTGACAAAATTAAAACCCAACTCATAGGCTTTCTGATACAGGTCGGATTCTGAGTTTTTCCTCTTATTTGGGTCGTTTGTATTCATCCGGTATCCCTCCTATTACAATAAATTTGGACAGGAAAGCCGGGCAGCCAGTCCGGCTTTCCCT
>UQSL01000086.1 GCA_900543705.1 uncultured Oscillospiraceae bacterium | reverse complement strand
TAACATCGGCGGATGTCGTTATGCTCGGGCGAGTGGGGGAAACGGTGCTTTCTGCATCGTCACTCGCGGGACAGGTTCAGTTTATCATGACCCTGATTTTCTTTGGGCTGACTTCCGGCGCTGCGGTGCTTACGGCGCAGTATTGGGGCAAGGGGGATACCCGTACCATTGAGAGAGTACTGGGGATTACTCTCCGGTTTTCTTTGAGTGTGGCGGTTTTGTTTACCGCGGCGGTCTGGCTGTTTCCGTACCAGATTATGAGGCTGTTTACTCCGGAAGCGGATGTCATCGAATACGGAGTACAGTATCTGAAAATTGTGAGTTTTTCCTATCTACTGATGTCGGTGACGATGATTTATTTAAACGTCATGCGCAGTGTGGAACGGGTAATCATTTCGACAATTGTCTATCTTGTCAGCCTGCTGACGAACATTGCGGTCAATGCGGTGCTGATTTTCGGCATGTTCGGATTCCCGAAGCTTGGTATTCGGGGCGCCGCCGTCGGCACAGTCATAGCCAGAACGGCCGAACTCTTGATTGTCCTGTGCTATGCCAAATTTGTAAACAAGGATGTACGGCTGCAGTTTCGCAATCTCTTTGTGCGGGATAAACTGCTGCAGGCGGATTTTTTCCGCTATTCCATCCCGGTCACACTCAACGAGCTGATGTGGGGGCTTGGAAGTTCGATGAACACGCTGATTATCGGGCATTTGGGGAGCTCTGCGGTTGCCGCCAATTCGGTCGCGCAGGTGACAAGACAGCTTGCCACGGTCATTGCCTTCGGTATTGCCAACGCAACCGCCATTATGATTGGTAAAACCCTCGGGGCCGGGGACAACGAAAAGGCGGACCGATTTGCCAAACGCTTTGTCCGCCTGACCTGGATTACCGGCGGGGCCGGAGCGGTCATTATTCTACTCATTGGGCCGATTGCCTCCGCGACAATGGCGCTGTCGGATACGGCCAAAGGGTATCTTTCGGTCATGATGCTGGTCATGTCCTATTTTTCGCTGTTTCAGTCCTACAACTCAACCATGGTAGTCGGAATATACCGCGCGGGCGGAGACACGAAATTCGGGCTGGCTTTGGATGTCGCCACCATGTGGGGGTGTTCCATCTTGCTGGGGACAGTTGCGGCGTTTGTATGGAAGCTCCCGGTGCCCGTGGTCTATATTCTGCTCATGAGCGATGAAATCATCAAGCTCCCCTTTACAACGCACCGCTACCGCAGCAAGGTCTGGCTGCGCAATGTCACAAGAGAGGAGCTTTCTGCCCCGAATGGCCCGGAGGCTGCACAATAGCCGGAAAGTTCGTATGCCGTTGCTTCTTGCCGGGCCAATGAGCGGGGAAACATGAGAGTGTGGGCCTTGCCAAGCAAGCAGAATGAACCGAGAAAATGGTGCTGAACGGAAAAGGGGAGACGGTTATGCATGACCCGGGAGTGAGACTGCTCTATTTTTTATTGCTGATTCCACTAAGTTGGCTGAGCACACGTTGGCTATGGGAGATGGCATGTCGGTTTGCGGGAGTGAGCAGACAGGATGTCTGGAAATACCGGGCAAGCCTTCAGCACCGTCCTCATGCGGGCTGGTTTCTTTGGGGATGGCTGACCAGCCGCCCGCTGCATTCCAGAAAGACGAAACTATTCCTGAGACTCTATCTTGTTGGGATGGCGCCGTCTCTGATTGCCGCCATGCTTGCGGTGAACGGACTATTCCTCAGGATTTTGGACGAAATCCTCTTCTATGCAGGAATTTTTGTCCCCTGTGTTATCGCTGTGTCGGCCCTGGCCTATGTTATTTACCGTAGGAAGTATCCGGACGCTTTTTCTGAGAAAAACAGCCTGGTTGCCGCCCAAAGGGAGTTTTTTCCTTCTTAAAAAACTGGATATACAAAAAGGAAATAGAACCGTATCCCAACCGGTATCGGGGAAGCAGGATAAAACTTGTTGCACAGGGTGTGTTCAGTCTTTTGGTGGTGATCGGTGTGATGGTAGGGCTGTTTTTGATTATTTTGAACGCCTCTAACCCCACCAAGAAACCGGTGACTTCTCAGCAGATGTGGGATGTGCTGGCATCCCAGGGTTACCAGCCGCAGGATATCACGCAGGAAGTCTGGGAGTCCGGTTCCAATTTGAACCGGGCGCTCAGGGCAAGGGATGAAGACGGATTTTATTTCCTCTTCTATGATTTCAATGAAGAGGGCGGAGGAAATGCCCAAAGCGTCTACCGGCAGGTGTGTGAGTTGTCGCGGAAAGGCAGAGACCTGTCGGCTTACCAGCAGTCGGAACAGGCACAGGGTAACTACGCATTTTATACTTTGCAGGGAAATGGTACCTATCTTGTCTGCGCCAGGGTGAAAAACACGGTCATTTACGGCAGCATCCCCGAGGAACATGCGGCTTTACAGGAAATCATGATCTCCATCGGGTATTTTGACAGGAAGGAAAATTCCAGCGGCCAGGCTCATTTGATGAAAAGAAATAATCCGGCAGCTCCGGATTACAGAAAACAGCAATCCCGTCTGGAGCATGCTCCAGACGGGATTGTGCATAAAAATTCATAGAAAATCACGTGATAATCACGAAAATTCCCGGCTGCATTGTATTGAGAATCCCTGGGCGGTATAATGAGTGACAACAACAATTCAAAGGAGCGGATATCACATGAATCTGGAACAGCTCAAGGCGCGGGCCTGCGAGGCCGTGGAGAAAAACAGGGACAAAATCATTGCCATCGGCAAAAGCATCCTCAAGGAACCGGAACTTGGCTACAAGGAAGTAAAGACCGCCCAGAAGGTCAAGGATGTGTTTGATGAGCTTGGCTACTCTTATGTGGACAAACAGGCTGTTACCGGAGTGATTGCCACGGCGCCCGGAAAAGAGCACAAGGCAAAAATCGCCATTATGGGAGAGCTTGACGCAGTGGTAGTGCCAAACCATCCCTTTGCGGACAAATGCACAAATGCGGCGCATGCCTGCGGACATAATGTACAGATAGCGACCATGCTCGGCACTGCGATTGCTCTTAAGGAGAGCGGGGTCATGGAGGAGCTTGACGGCGATGTGGCGCTGATGGCGGTCCCAAGCGAAGAGGGCGTGGAGCTTGAATACCGCAGCGGACTGATGAAAGAGGGAAAAATCAGCTTCCTCGGCGGCAAACAGGAGTTCATCAAGCTCGGACTGTTTGATGACATTGACGCAATGATCATGCAGCACACGACTGCAGGTGACGAGGTCAACGCGGGCGGCCCAGGGGGAATGGGCTTTATCGCAAAGCTTATCCGCTATATTGGCAAAGAGAGCCATGGTGCGGCCCCGGAGCGTGGAATCAACGCCCTGACTGCCGCGAGAATCGGCCTTGGAGCAGTGGATGCCATCCGCGACACGTTCCGGGATGAGGATGGAATCCGCTGGCATCCAATCATCACCAAAGGCGGCGACCTTGTCAACGTCGTCCCGGGTGAGGTGAAAATCGAAAGCTTTGTACGCGGTTACAACATGGAAGCGATTAAAGATGCAAACTTTAAAATCAACCGTGCGCTCAAGGCCGGGGCGGATGCTGTCGGCGGCGAAATTGAAATCAATGATATGCCGGGATATACGTTCTTCAATGAGGACCTTGCCCTGAAACAGGTAGTTGAGGACAATTTCATTGAACTTGTCGGCAAGGAGCATGTCGGCGTTGGTAAGGCATTTACCACTGATGCAAACGATGTCTCGAACCTGATTCCTACCGTACATGCCTACGCAGGCGGGGCCGTCGGCACCGGACACGGCGCGGACTATGCAGTGGAAAATGAGGAAATGGCCTACATTGTTGCCACTAAAATGCTGGTAATGACAGCGATTGACCTGTTATATGACGGCGCAAAGAAGGCGCTTACCATTAAAAAGAACTTTAAGCCTGTCTGCACCAAAGAGGAATATCTCAGGGAATGGGGCGGACTGACCGTCTGAGACAGAGAGTAACAAAAAATCCCCCGCCAAAGCCGGGGGATTTTTTACTCATCAGGGCGGGTTCTCAAAAAAACGGAGCCTGCCTTTACAGAAGTTCTTTTCTAAGTTGAGCCCCATCCTTGGGGGAAAGAAGCGCCGGGGCAATGTCAAAGACCGTCTTGGCCCCGCACTCTCCCTGTTTGGAAAGGCGGTAAGCGGCCCTTGCATAGGCGACAAGCACGCTCGAGGTGAATTCCGGGTTGGAATCAAGCTTCAAGGAGTATTCGATGATGTGCTTGTTCGCACCATTTCCGGTTTTGCCGCTGCGCAGAACAAAGCCACCGTGCGGCATTTTTCCATGGTCGCGTTTGAGTTCCTCTTCGCTGATAAAGTGGACGGTGGTGTCGTATTCGTCGAAATAGTTCGGCATCGTCTTGATGTCATGCTCAATCTGAGCGAGGTCTGCGCCCTCCTCTGCAACGACATAGCATTCGCGCAGATGTTTCTCCCGCGTGGTGAGAGAAGGGTATTTCCCTGCCCGCACTGCATCCAATGCGGATTCAATGGGAACCGTGTACTGAATGGCGTTTTTGACGCCCCGAACTCTGCGGATGGCATCGGAATGGCCCTGGCTGACACCCTTGCCCCAGAAGGTGTAGTTTTCACCCTGCGGTAAAATCGATTCCGCATACAAGCGGTTGAGAGAGAACAAGCCCGGGTCCCAGCCGACCGAGATGATGGAGACATGGTTTCCTTTCTTAGCAGCGGAATCGACCGCGGCATAGTATTCCGGAATTTTTGCGTGGGTGTCAAAGCTGTCGATGGTGTTGAACAGTTTTGCAACCTCCGGGCCCTGCTGCGGCAGGTCGGTGGCGGAACCGCCACACAAAATCATGACGTCGATTTTCCCCTGCATGGAGGAAAGCGCGTCCATGGGAAGGACTTTGGCATCCTCTGTCAGGATGTTCAGGGACGACGGATCCCTTCTGGTAAACACGGCGGCAAGCTTCATATCCGGCGACTGGGAAATGGCGAGCTCTGTCCCTTTTCCAAGATTTCCGTAGCCTGCGATGCCGACTTTGATTGTTTGACTCATAAGTAATCTCCCCTCAAGATAATATCTTTCAGTCCGTTTTCAGTTAGCGGGCTGTAACTGTTTGTGGTTATCATAGCACAGAATAGTTTTACAGGCAAGGCAGGAGGTAGTTAAGATTTTTATTAGGACAGAAAAACACCCGCTGTCAGATGACGGCGGGTGTCGTACACAAAACTTGGAACTAGTCGACAATGAAAGGTTTGATTTCTTCCAGGAACTTGTCGCAGTTGTCGCTGTGGATTTCTGCTTTGATGGGTTTTGCGAGATCCAGGCTGAAGATGCCCATGATGGATTTTGCGTCGATTGCGTATCTGCCGGAGACAAGGTCCACATCAAAGTCATACTGAGAGACAATGTTGACAAAATTCTTGACGTCGTTGATCGTGCTCAAGAGAATGTTAACTGTTTTCATAATTTTCCAACCTCCTAAATCAAATCACGCGAGTGTTTTTTAATGGCGCCGACAGCATGGCAACTACAAGCGCCGCCGGCCGTTTTACCAGGCCGTTGGTGGTATTGAATAATAGTCAATATACACTATTATTACCATAAATAAACTATAACAGTATGGCAGATTTTAGTCAACTGCTAATTGTATTTAAATTGCAAATTTATTATAATGTATCTATATACAAGCAGAAATTTTTACATAATTCGCAAAAAGCTCGGTCGCTTCCCGATAATTCGCCGGGAGCGAAATTAAAACAGGAGAAAGGCGGCTTTAATGAGGATTGCTTTTTACACCTTGGGCTGCAAGGTGAACCAATACGAAACCCAGATACTCAGACAACTTTTTTCCGCAAACGGCTTTACCCTTGTTGACGTGGAGCAGCCTGCGGATATTTTTGTCATCAATTCCTGCACCGTGACCTCATCCGGGGATAAAAAGACCCGCCAGATGATGCGCCGCTTCAAGCGAAACAATCCCGGCGCGATTATCGCGCTGACCGGCTGTTTCCCTCAGGCGTTTCCGGATGCCGCGGCGCTGCTGCCGGAGGCGGATGTCATCACCGGGGCATACAACCGCCGCGGGCTGCTCGAAGCGGTGCTCAAGGCCTGCCAGACCGGGGAACGGGTCATCGATATTTCCGCCCACAAGCGCGGTGAGGAGTTCGAGGAAATGAGCGCGGGTTCCTTCTTGGAACGCACGCGCGCTTACGTCAAAATCGAGGATGGGTGCGAGCGCTACTGCGCATATTGTATTATCCCGGCTGCGCGCGGCCCGGTGCGCTCCAAACCGCTCGAAGCGGTTACCTCTGAACTCGAAGGACTAGCCAAGGCGGGCTACCGCGAGGTGGTGTTTGTGGGAATCAACCTCTCCTCCTACGGCAAGGATTTGGGGCTGCGCCTCATTGACGCAGTCGAAGCCGCCGCCAAGGTGGAGGGCATTGAACGCATCCGACTCGGCTCCCTGGAGCCGGAGCTGTTAAGCGATAAGGATATTGAACGGATGTCGCACATCGAAAAGCTCTGTCCGCAGTTTCATCTTGCGCTGCAAAGCGGGAGCGACGCGACGCTCAGGCGGATGAACCGCCATTACGACTGCAAAGAGTATGCCCGCATTGCGGACAGCCTACGCAGCCATTTTAACAACGCCTCGGTCACAACCGATTTGATGGTCGGCTTTCCCGGGGAAACGGAAGAGGAATTTCTTAAATCCGCTTCCTTTGTGCGGAAAATGGGGCTTGCAAAGGTACACGTCTTCGCGTACTCTGTAAGAGAGGGGACAAGGGCGGCGAACATGCCTGACCAGGTCCCGCAGAAAATAAAAGAAGAACGCAGCAGGTGGATGATAGAGGCCTGCAAGCAGACGAGACTGCTGTTTTTACAATCTCAGGTCGGCAAAACCTGCAAGGTGCTGTTTGAGCAGACAGGCCCGGACGGATTGTACCAGGGCTACAGTGAGAATTATACCCCGGTGCATGTAAGGAGTAAAGCGGCCCTTCACGGGGAAATCCTCCCGGTCAGAATCACCGCCGTCGCAGAGGATGGGGATTCCTGCCTGGGTGAGCTTGAAGAAGAATAGCCAGTTTATTTTATTCCCATAGATATACCTGATGCCACAAAACAAAAGCAAGGAGTGTCAAAAGCGATGTCAGTGTTCCGCATTTATGTTGAAAAAAAACCGGAGTTTGCCGTGGAAGCAAAGGGGATGTACCACGATATCAAGACGGCGTTGTCCATCGAAGGGCTGGAGGGCATACGCGTCCTCAACCGTTACGATGTACAGGGGATTTCCAAGGAGCTGTTCGAGCAGGCGGTCCCAACCGTCTTTTCCGAGCCGCAGGTGGACAACTGCTCCTATGAGCTCCCGTCTTTTGTTGAAGGGGAGCAGGTCTTTGCAGTGGAATGCCTGCC
>UQSL01000085.1 GCA_900543705.1 uncultured Oscillospiraceae bacterium | reverse complement strand
TTTCCTTTCCATTATAGCGAATGTTTTTCTGTCCATCAATTCGGGAAAGGGGGCACAAGGTCGATGACTCCGGCTGCCATGGTAAGTAGGCCGATGAAAAAAGCGAGGGAACCGAGCGCGGCACCCGGCTTTGCCATACATAGGATGCCAGCTGCTGCCAGCAGGATACCGGAAATAATCCAGAGGACTCTTGAAAACAGATTATTCATATTGATTCCACCTTTTTTGTACTGTGTTTATCTTACTGTTTGATTATGACGGATTACTGGTTACATTATGTCCAATTTGTGAAATTAGCACTCTGGTATATCGAGTGCTAATTCTACTGAAAGAAAAGGTGAGAAGTATACAGCACTTAACAGGAGGATTTCCCGGTATATTACTTACCTACGATACTTCGGCGCAAAGACTACGTGATATTGACATCTCCACTTTGTATGTTCTAAACTGTTTCTGTCTTTTTCTGTCATAGAAAAGACCTCCTCGATATTTTAGGTTAGGTTGGTAGACCTTAACTTTAATCTATCGGGGAGTTCCTTTTTTGTCCATACTTTTTTATCTCCACTGGCAGAGCCAGAAACGAACACAAGCCTGCGGAGGATTAACTTCCGCAGGCTTGTGTCATGAGGGAAAGAAAGGAAGTAAGCGGAATATTCCGCTATACTTTATCGGCCATTTTCACGCAATGACCGAGACCTGTGCCGGGATGCAGACAGGTTTGATAGAATAATGGGAAACTATTTCTCCAGCTCAAAAGACTTACAGTCTGTGCACTGATCCACGGTCGGGTTGAGTTCATGGGTGCCAACGGTAATGCAGTCAAGAGAGCAGTAGTCCTCATTTTCACAATGGTGGACGCACTGCTGAACGGTACATTTAATACTCTGGTTCGCATGACACTGTTTCATTGATAATTTCCTCCTTTTTTGCTGCGCTGTAAAAACAGCATTACTAGTATGGCGCTCAGATTTAAAAATATGCAATGCCAAAACATCGTGTATCATGGAAAGAATTTCATGAAAAATGAATAGGAAGGAGTTATGATTCCACAGCTGTTTTTTATCTTTGAGCATCGGGTTCAGATTCCCTGAAAAAGATTTTTGATTTTTTTTGCAAAGGCAGAGCATCCACGGTCGATTTTTTCGACAAACAAAAATTTCCTTATAGCAACAGCACATCCGACGGCGAGAATTCCGATGAGGGGTTCCAACGTGCTGGTATGGTAGACTATCAACTGTCTTGCAATGGCAAACAGCAGTACTTCAATCACCGCACCCGGCGTATGGCGGATGAGCATCTTAATAAACTCCACCCCTACGACAAGACCGAGAGCATGTCCAAGGAAAGAATTGTCCATCAGATTTTAAAAACTTTGAGTGATGCAAGAACATCTGCGGAATTGGCGGCTTTGATGTTAATCGCCGTATTAGATATAAGACGCAGAGTTGCAGTGGAACCGGAGCAGGAGCTGCCTGCAATTTTTCGGATGAGCAGTAGATGGGCAGCGATTGCATTTGGATCATAAAAAATCTCCTCTTTCTGTAAGGAAAAACAGAGTATTCTCTCCATTTTATGCACTAGCTGCGCATATATGTATCTTTTGGGGTTGCTGTTCTGGGCGTTTTGGAGAAAGTAGAGCTTTTGGATAGAAAAATAGCCGGGAGACATTTTTCCCCCGGCCTTTCCTACGAATCAATCTTGCTTATTTCGACTCAAAGAGCATCACGTCGATGGCTTGTGCGATATCCTGTGCGGTCAGTCTCGCCACACCGACGGAATCGAGGATTTCGTCCGTCTGGGTTGCATTGCTATCAAAATAGCGGATGGAGACGCGCTGTCTGGCATCCGTCAGCACACGGATATCCTCCTCGGAGTTATCTGGGTCCGCAAGCTCAAGATCAAAGAGCTTGAGTGCGACTGCAAGGGCCTGCTCCTTGGTAAACAGCGCATTGTTGGCTTCCTGTTTGAATTCGTCCACCTTATTGAGAAAACGCATGTTGTTGCCTCCTTATAGTTTGCCCTGTAAGGGCAAGGTTATTTCTTGAGCTCCCCAAGGCTGAGCGCCTTGAGGTAAGCGTTGATAAACCCATCAAGGTCTCCATCCATCACCGAACCGATATTACCGGATTCGAAGCCGGTGCGGTGATCTTTAACCAGGGTATAGGGCATAAAGACGTAAGAGCGAATCTGGGAACCCCAGGCAATTTCCTTCAGCTCGCCTTTGATGTCCTCAATTTTTTCCAAATGAGCGCGTTCCTTGATTTCAATCAGTTTAGAGCGAAGCATCCGCATGGCGACTGCACGGTTTTGAATCTGGCTGCGTTCATTTTGGCAGGCCACGACGATACCGGTCGGCAGATGGGTAATCCGCACAGCGGATTCCGTTTTATTGACATGTTGTCCGCCTGCGCCGGAGGAACGGTAGGTATCCACCTTCAAATCCTCGTCGCGGATTTCCACCTCCACGTCCTCGCCGATTTCCGGAATGACTTCCACCGAGGCAAAGGAGGTGTGGCGGCGTCCGGAGGAATCGAATGGAGAAACGCGAACCAGACGGTGCACTCCGGATTCCGATTTAAGCAGGCCATAGGCGTTGAAACCCTCCACTAAAATGGTGGCGCTCTTGATGCCCGCTTCCTCACCGTCGAGGTAGTCGAGCACCTTGACTTTAAAATGGTGTTTTTCCGCCCAGTGGATGTACATGCGGTAGAGCATTTCCACCCAATCCTGTGCTTCGGTTCCGCCGGCGCCCGCATGGAACGCGAGAATCGCATTTTTGGCGTCATATTCCCCGGAGAGCAGGGTCGTCAGTTTTTGCTCCTCGAGATTTTTTTCCACTTCCGCCACGGCAGAGCTAGCCTCCCCATACAAGGATTCATCGGCTTCCTCATCTGCAATTTCGATGGTGGTCAGTGCGTCGTCATACTGACTACACAGCTGTTGATAAGCTGCGAGCTTATTTTTCAGCTGACTCGTCTTTTGCAGGACAGTCTGGGACTTCTTCATATCATCCCAAAAATCAGGCGCTGCGGCCAGTTCTTCGAGCTGTGTGATTTCTTCCTTGATTTTTTCCACTCCAATTGCGGTTTTTAGGTCGTCAATCGAGGGCTTGAGTTCTTCGAGGCGGAGCCTGAGTTCTTCATATTGCAGCATATAGTTAACATCCTATCTGCCGGTACCATTACCGGACCTGTTTTATGCAGTACCGGATGCAAAGCCGTAGAACACAGCGGGTACGCTCCAGCACTATCCTCTTTATTATAGTGCAAGCGCTGCGCATTGTAAAGGCAGGTTCTAACAATGTTTACAAAAAGGCTTTGATTTTGACAGCTTATCGTATATAATATAATAATGTGCAGTTGGCGGATAACGCTGTCCGTCCAGGCTCTTAGCTAAAAAAGTTGAAGCGCGAGGAGATGGTTGAATGGGGAAATATGAAGGAATTCATTGCCCTATCTGTGATAAAGAATTCACCGATTCGGATGATATTGTCGTCTGCCCGGAATGCGGTGCGCCCCACCACCGGGAATGCTACCTGAAAAACGGGGCATGCGCCTTTGCGGAGAAACATGGATCCGGGGAAACCTGGCATGCACCAAGGCAGAAGCAGGCCGGGGCCGAATCGTCAGGAAAGACCGTCCAATGCCCCACCTGCGGGGCGCAAAACCCGGCAGAGGGCATCTTCTGTACCCGCTGCGGCAAGCCGCTGAAAGGGTTCGGCCCCCAACAGGGGTACAACCCCTATGGACAGGCTGATTTCGGAGGTCAAAATCCCTTTGGTCAACAGGGAATGAATGGGGGACAGCGGCGGCCGTTTGCCGGCTTTACGGTCGACCCTTACGGAGGGCTTTCCCCGGAGGAAGAGATCGACGGCGTCTCTGTGCTTGAACTACAGGAAGCGGTCGGGGAAAACAGCGCTTATTACCTGCCGCGCTTTAAGCAGATGAGTGAAGGGAAAAAGACTTCCTGGAGCTGGTCGGGCTGCTTTATCACATTTTATTATTTCCTCTACCGCAAAGTCTATCCCATGGCAATTGTAAGCGCACTGATTTCTGCGCTTATTTTCGGCGGAACGACGCTGCTTTCCCTGCGGGTCATGCCGGATTTGTTTTCTGCGATTACCGGAATCGTTGCGCAGGGGATCACGGTGGACACCTCTTATCTGTTTAAAATTGAGATGGCCTCTCAGCTTATCTCAATGGCTGTTATGGTCTTTTTCGGATTGTTTGCCAACCGTTTTTACAAGGGCCATGTCTATCGGAAAATCAAGAAGCTGCGTGAACGCTATACCCAGGGAACAGCTGAGTACCACGAAGCGCTGAAAAAACAGGGCGGAATCAATCGCAAAGGCGTTATGATTCTGTGTATTGCCATGCTTGCACTGTATCTGTTTGGCAGTATGATTATGGTGTTTGGAATGTTTTAAACGGCTCCCGGTTTGGGGCCTTAGGATATTAAAAAAGATAAGGAGAAACGATATGAAGGTAAGGAAAGCTGTCATACCGGCAGCAGGACTAGGAACAAGGGTGCTGCCCGCATCCAAAGCAATCCCGAAAGAGATGCTTCCGATTGTCGATAAACCAGCCATCCAGTATATTGTGGAGGAAGCCGTGCGCTCCGGCATCGAAGAAATTTTGATTATCACGAGCCGAGGAAAATCTGCGGTGGAAGACCATTTCGACCACTCGCCGGAGCTAGAACGCCGGCTTGAGGCTTCCGGCAAGGACAAGCTGCTCGCTGAAGTACAGAAAATTGCTGAGATGGCAAACATCCAGTATCTCCGACAAAAAGAGATGAAGGGGCTCGGTCATGCAATATTGTGCGCGAAATCCTTTGTCGGGGACGAGCCGTTTGCCGTGCTTTACGGGGACGACGTCATCATTGGGGAAAACCCTGCCTGTAAGCAGCTTTGTGAGGCTTATGAAGAATTTGGGCTCGGTGTGGTCGGCATCAAAGAGGTTGACCCGAAAGACATCCACAAATATTCCTCCCTATCTGTTCACCACGAGCACGACAGGATGTATACGGTTGACAACATGATTGAAAAACCCGCACCGGGGGAAGAACTCTCTAATTTCTCCATTCTCGGCAGATGCGTGCTTCCACCGAAAATCTTCGGGATTCTGGAACATACCGCACCAGGTGCCGGTGGGGAGATCCAGCTGACCGACGCGATGAAGGAGCTTGCCGTGACCGAGCATATTATCGGCGTAGATTATGAGGGCACCCGCTATGATATGGGCAACAAGCTCGGCATTTTGCAGGCATCGATTGAAGTAGGGCTTGCCCATGAGGAAATCGGCGAAGGCCTGAGAAGCTATCTCAAGGAGTTAGCGAAAACCCTTTAAATTAGAGTTGACAAGCTTTTCATAAAGTGCTATAATCTAACTGTTGTTGCGCCGCACGTAATAACATCCTTGTCCCAGTGGAAGGGCTGGGGCCATAAGTCCAAAAGGAGGTGTTTTTCATGGCACAGGTAAAAGCAAGCTATGAGACAGTAATGATTCTCAACACAAAGCTTGGCGAAGAGGGCATCAAGAATTTGTTCGAAAAATTTCAGAGCCTCATCGCAGAACACGGTACCGTTGACAGCGTGGAGGAATGGGGTAAGCGTAGACTCGCGTACGAAATCCAGGATGAGACCGAAGGTTACTACTATCTTGTCAACTTCACCAGCGCACCGGAATTTCCGGCAGAACTCGACCGCGTTTACAAGATCACTGACGGAGTTCTCCGTACCCTGATCGTCAAAAAGGACTAATTTAAGGGTGGTGTTTCTATGCTCAATCGAGCAATCCTGATGGGCCGCTTAACGGCTGACCCGGAACTCAGACAAACCCCGAACGGTGTGTCAGTTACAAGCTTTACGCTGGCTGTCAACCGGAATTATTCCAAAAACGCCCAGCAGCAAACCGATTTTATCGACATTGTTGCATGGCGCCAAACTGCGGAATTTGTCTCCCGATATTTCAGAAAAGGGCAGCTCGTTGCGGTGGACGGTCAGATTCAGACCAGATCCTATACCGACCGCAACGGCGTCAACCGTAAAGCCTTCGAGATTGTAGCGGATCAGGTTCACTTTGCAGAAAGCAAAGCGTCCAGCGAGCGTGCGGCTTCTCAGCCGGCTCCGACTCCGTTTGAGGTTCCGAACCCTGCGGCTACACAGACTCCTGCCTTTGAAAGCGGAGATTTGGGCGATTTCGCCGAGATTCCGGCAGATGACGATTTGCCGTTTTAAGCAAGTGTCGTCATTATCCTGATTAAAGGAGGTCATTACTTTGGAGAGAAACGAAAGAGGCGGACGTGGCAGAAGAGGCCGTAAAAAAGTCTGTTCCTTCTGTGTCGACAAAGTCGAGCACATCGACTACAAAGACGTTGCAAAGCTCAGAAGATACCTTTCTGACAGAGCGAAGATTGTTCCCCGCAGAGTCACCGGTACCTGCGCACGCCATCAGCGCCAGCTGACAGTCGCAATCAAACGTGCACGTCATCTCGCTTTCTTGCCGTACGTCGGCGAATAAGCGATTTTTTCTGGATATAAGATGGGGCGGGAGGTGGTGTTTTCCTCCGCGCTCCGCTTTTATCAGAAAATTAAACTTATTTCCAGAAAAAACTTGACTTGTTGAGAAAAATAGGATATAATAATTAAGCGCTCTGAGGGAGTGCAGGTTTTATGGAGAAGTCGCCTAGCCCGGTTTATGGCGCACGACTGGAACTCGTGTATGCGTTAATAGCGCATCGAGGGTTCGAATCCCTCCTTCTCCGCCATGTAAAAGACGGCAAATTCTTTATAAGAATTTGTCGTCTCTTCTTTGGGTTATCTTTAATAAGTATCCCTCTGTCATTTTACACACACCGAATCAATCGATAATTTTAACTGAAAGGAGATTACCATGACACCGGAAAAATTGCTTCAAGAGGCTGGGCAAATCCATGATATTCTTTTGCAAGAAAGGCAAAAGTTACACCAAAATGCAGAAACCGGATTTGATTTAAGTTACACAGTCTCATTCGTACAAAACGAACTTATGGATATGGGGATTCAGCCGATTAATTGTGGAAAAGCAGGAGTTTTGGCACTCATAGGCGGTAAGAGACCAGGAAAAGTGTTTCTTCTGCGTGCAGATATGGATGCCTTGCCTATTCGAGAAGAAACAGATGTGACATTTGCGTCTCAAAACGGTAATATGCATGCTTGCGGCCACGATATGCATACTGCAATGCTGCTGGGAGCAGCCAGGATTCTCAAGGCTCACGAAGACGAAATTGAGGGCACGGTAAAGCTAATGTTTCAACCGGCCGAAGAGATTTTTGAGGGTTCTCAAGATATGATTGAAGCTGGACTATTGGAAAATCCGAAAGTAGATGCAGCGCTGATGATTCACGTAATGGCAGGGATACCCTTGCCCACAGGTACGGTAATTGTTTCCGCACCCGGTGTAAGCGCGCCAGCAGCAGACAATTTTGAAATTAAAGTACAGGGCAAAGGATGCC
>UQSL01000084.1 GCA_900543705.1 uncultured Oscillospiraceae bacterium | reverse complement strand
AAAAAGGTCTATTGCCTTTGTATGGAATTTTTAATCGGCCGTTCTCTCAAGAGCAGCCTGTACAATCTCGGCATTGTGGATGACGTCCGAGAGATTTTAAAGGAAGAGGGGATCAAGCTCGACAACCTCTATGAACAGGAGCCGGATGCGGGACTTGGCAATGGCGGCCTTGGACGGCTTGCGGCATGCTTTTTGCACTCTCTTGCGTCCCTGGATTATCCGGCGACGGGATATTCCATCTGCTATGAATTTGGAATCTTCAAGCAGAAAATCATCGATGGCTGGCAGACGGAACTGCCCGATGACTGGCTTCCGGGCGGAAGCGTCTGGCTCGAAGCACGTCCGGAGGAAGCTGTTTGCGTCAAGTTCGGCGGCCATGTGGACGAGTTCTGGGATCAGGGCTACCACCACGTTAACTACAAAGAGGGGGAGACCGTCAAGGCCGTTCCCTATGATATGTACCTCTCCGGCTACGACTGCAAGTCCGTCAGCTTACTGAGACTATGGAAGGCGGAGAGCCCGGGCTTTGACATGGAGCTGTTCAACCGCGGCGACTATGTCTCCGCGATGAGCAAGAGCGCGCAGGCGGAGGCCATCAGCAAGGTGCTCTACCCGAACGACAACCACATTGAAGGCAAGAAACTGAGGCTGCGCCAGCAGTACTTCATGGTTGCCGCCTCCATCGGCGATATCGTCGCAAAGCATCTGGCCACCTACGGCACATTTGACAACCTCCATGAAAAGGTCGCTATCCATATCAATGATACCCATCCGACGCTTGCTATCCCGGAGCTGATGCGGATTTTGCTCGACGAGTGCGGATACACCTGGGAACGCGCATGGGATATTGTCAGCAAAACCTTTGCCTACACAAACCACACTATCATGAGCGAAGCGCTGGAAAAGTGGAACGAAGACATCTTCTCCGAAATGCTTCCGCGAATCTATCAGATTATCAAGGAAATCGATCGCCGTTTCTGTGCCGAGGTGTTCGATAAGACCAGGGACCTCGATAAGGTCTCCAGGATGTCCATCATCGCTTACCATCAGGTGCGTATGGCAAACCTCTGCGTAGCGGCAAGCCATAAGGTCAACGGCGTGTCCAGGCTCCACTCTGAAATTATCAAGGAGAGCGTGTTCAAGGATTTCTATGACGTCTATCCTCAGAAGTTCACCAATGTGACCAACGGAATCGCCTACCGCCGGTGGCTGTGCCAGGCAAATCCGGCGCTGACTTCGATGATAAGCGGCCTGATCGGCGAAGGATTTAAAAAAGACGCAAACGAGCTTGCCGGCCTGATGAAATACCAAAACGACGACGGCGTCCTCAAAGAACTTGCCAAGGTCAAGCAGCACAACAAAGAGGAATTTGCCAGACACATTCTGGATATGACCGGTATGGTCATCAACACGGATTCTATTTTTGACGTTCATGTCAAGCGTCTGCATGAGTATAAGCGCCAGCATATGAACGCGCTGCATATCCTTTCGCTGTACCGCCGCCTTTTGGAAGATCCGAACGCGGATATCACCCCGCGTACCTTTATCTTCGGGGCCAAGGCGGCGCCCGGCTACTATATGGCAAAGCAGATTATCAAGCTCATCTGCACGATTTCCAAGGAAATCGAGCGCAATCCCGTACTCAAGGATAAAATCCGCATCGTCTATCTGGAGGACTACCGCGTTACACTCTCCGAGCTGCTGATGCCGGCGAGCGAGGTCAGCGAACAGATTTCCCTTGCCTCCACCGAGGCGTCGGGTACGGGCAACATGAAGCTGATGCTTTCAGGCGCCATCACGCTTGGCACGCTTGACGGAGCGAACGTGGAAATCAGGGAAGCGGTAGGCGACGACAACATCGTAATCTTCGGAATGACAACCCCGCAGGTGCTTGAATTGCAGCATCGCGGGTATCATCCGTCCGAGATTTACAATAGCAACTCCGAGCTGCGCGCCATCATTGATATGCTTGACCGCGGCATCGGCGGGGAAAACTTCAGCGATATTGCAAACATGCTGCGCACAACCGACACCTATATGGCGCTCGCGGACTTTGAGTCCTACAAAAACGCACAGCAGAAGATTCAGGAGCTGTATGCGGATCAGAAGAAATGGCAGCAGATGTCCCTTATCAACATCGCGCAGTCCGGACGTTTTTCCTCGGACAACGCCATTAAAAATTACGCGAACAACATCTGGAACTTGTAAGCCGCACGGCTTATGCCGTCAAAGCACAGCGCACAAACACTCTCCCCATGCGTGAATTCAGAGCATGGGGAGTCTTTTTGGCCGGAGAGAAATGAGGCGACAAGAATGTATTTTGACAGCCGCAATATATGTTGCAAGCAGCCGTTCGGCGCGGTGGAGACGGGAAAGCGGGTCACGCTCCGCCTGATGCTGGACAAAGACTGGGATGCACAGAATGTACGCCTGTTCATGTACTGCGTACACACGGGCTCGGGGGAATACCGCTCGATGAAGCTGACCGGGGAAACCGGAACGGAGGACATCTACACTGTTTCGTTCCTTGCGCCAAAGCCCGCATTGTATCGCTACGGGTTTGAATGCGACAGCCATGGCGAGAAAAAATATATCCGGCGCGGACGTAAATCGGAAGCAGTCGTTTACGAGCAGACAAATCTCTGGCAGCTGACGGTATATGAGGACACCTTCGAGTCGGTACAGCAGTTTGCGGGCGGGGTGATGTATCAGATCTTTCCCGACCGTTTCTGCTGCTCCGGGCAAAAAAAGAAAGACGTCCCCTCCGACCGGATTTTGCGCACCGACTGGGGCGGTATTCCGGAATACCGCCCGCTTGCAAACGGGGATATTTTAAACAACGACTATTTCTGCGGGGATCTGGCGGGTATTGAGCAGCGCCTCCCTTACCTTAAAAGCCTTGGTGTGACCTGCCTGTATCTCAACCCGATTTTTGAAGCACAGTCGAACCACCGCTATGACACCGCGGATTACCACAAAATCGACCCGCTGCTCGGTACGGAGGAGGACTTTGTGCGCCTGTGTGGGGCCGCGCATGCTCTGGGAATCAAAATCCTGCTCGATGGGGTGTTTAACCACACCGGGAGCGACAGCGTCTACTTCAACAAGAAAAAGCGCTATCCCGGCAGGGGCGCATATAACTCCAAAAAGAGCCGGTACTACGGCTGGTATAAATTCACCCGACATCCGGACGAGTACGCCTGCTGGTGGGGCGTAAAAATCATGCCGACCCTCAACAAGTTAAACCCGGCCGTGCAGCAATTTTTCCTCTCAAAAGACGGAGTGCTGCACCACTGGCTTTCCAAGGGGGCGGACGGCTTCCGGTTAGACGTGGCGGACGAGCTGGGGGACACTTTCCTGGACGGGGTACACGCCCGCGTTAAGGCGGAGGGGCCTGACAAGCTTGTTCTCGGCGAGGTCTGGGAGGACGCGAGCAACAAGATAAGCTACAGCGTCCAGCGGCGTTATTTACAGGGAAAGCAGCTTGACAGCGTGATGAACTACCCGTTCAAGGATGCAGTCCACAACTTCTTCCACGACCGAGATGGAGAGAAATTCTGCGAGCGTATCCTGACAATTGTGGAAAATTACCCTCCGCCGGTGTTAAACCTTGTGATGAACTCCATTTCCACCCACGATACCCTGCGGGCAATCACGGCGCTTGCCGGGCCTCCGCGCAACAGTCTTTCCCGGGATGCGCAGGCATCCTACCGGATGGAGGACGGTGCATACCAGCACGGAAAATACCTGCTGAAGATGGCGGCAGCCCTCCAGTTTACCCTGCCCGGCATCCCCTGTATCTATTACGGCGACGAGGCGGGGATGCAGGGCTACGGCGACCCATTTAACCGCGGCTGCTTTCCGTGGGGATCGGAGGACAAGGACTTACTCTCCTTCTTCCGGGGACTTGGGGGTATGCGCGCAGAGCATTCGCTGTTTGCAAGCGCCCCTATCTTCTTTTGGGCGTGCCGGAAGGATTTTATTCTCTATGAGCGCTCCGATGGGCAGGAAAGCTGTATTGTCGCCGTCAATTACAGTGAGGACAATGTGACCGAGCGCATCGATTTGAGCGAATACGAGGGCCTGAGGGCCTATGTGGGGACGCTGGAGGATTCCAGCTTGGTTGTCCCGCCCTATCAGGCCGGAATCTGTATCGGCAGAAAAAAGCAATAATTCCTTTTAGGACAAACTAGAGCAGGGCTTTGCCCTGCTCTAGTTTGTCTTCAGCGGGGGGATTGTTCTTGCCGGTGAAAGGTGCTGCCTGCACACCAAAGCTGGGAGAAATTGCGGGCAAAAATCTATGCCGCATTGACAGGAGCGAATCCATACCGGTATAATAGAATTACTTGATGCTTGGGGAAGAACTCCGGCCCGCCCGCAGAAGCGGGGGAAATACATCACGAAAATACACCGCAAAATTCAGAAGGATTTTGGATAGCCAGAAGGCGCAGCAGGGATTGCTGCGCCCTTTTTGCAGCCAAAAACAGAGGAGAGGGAACACGAACATGTCAGAAATGATTGCGGTGCCTCCGGCACTGAAGGCTTTTTTTCAGGAACACTACCGCCCGGCAATTGCCTTTTCCGGCGGGACGGATTCCGCGTACCTGCTCTACGCCGCTAAGAGCTGCGGCTGCGAGGTACACGCCTACTATGTGCACAGCCAGTTCCAGCCCGGCTTTGAGCTGGAGGATGCAAAACTCCTGGCGGAGGGACTGGATATCCCGTTGACAATTCTGGAAACGGATGTCCTCGCTTACAAAGCCGTTGCAGAAAATCCTGCCGACCGGTGTTACCATTGCAAGCGTATTCTGTTTGCAGGAATTTTGGAGGCGGCGGCACGCGACGGCTATTTAGTCCTCTGCGACGGGACCAATGCATCAGATGACGCGTCCGACCGCCCCGGCATGCGCGCCCTACGTGAGCTGGAGGTCCGCTCGCCCCTGCGCGAATGCGGGATTTCAAAGCCGCAGGTGCGCAAGTTTTCCAAAAAGGCGGGGCTTTTTACCTGGGACAAACCGGCGTATGCCTGCCTTGCCACCCGTATCCCCACCGGCACGGAGATTACTGCTGAAATGCTTACCAAAGTAGAACGGGCGGAACAGGCGCTGATGGAGATGGGCTTTTCCGATTTGCGCGTAAGGGTGTTCCACTCCGCGGCGCGTATCCAGCTACCGCAGGCGCAGTTTGAAAGGGCAGTACGCCTACGCGGGGAGATCTGCAAGACGTTGGAACCTGACTTTGCGGGCGTGTTTTTGGATTTGGACCCCAGATAATGGAGGAATACCATATGGATAAAAAGGAGATGCTCGAGCTGCTCAGCGCAGTGAAGGAGGGAAAAACTACCCCCGAAGATGCGCTGCTGCAGCTCAAACTCGAGCCTTTCGAGGACATCGGCTACGCGAAAATTGACAACCACCGGGGAATCCGGCAGGGGGCAATTGAGGTTATCTACGGCGCGGGCAAGACGACACAGCATATCTGCGGGATCGTCGAGCGCATGGCGCAGGACGGCAGAAAGGATATCCTGATTACCCGCATTTCGCCGGACTCCGCCGAAGCACTGCAAAGGCGCTTTGCGGTGGAGTACCATGAGCTTGCGAAAATCTGTATCGTGAACCCGGATAAAGAAAAAAAGGGGGTCGGCTCGGTCGTCGTGGCGTCCGGCGGGACAAGCGATATTGCCGTGTGTGAGGAAGCCGCCCTGACCGCAGAGGTGCTCGGCAACCGGGTCACCCGATTGTACGATGTCGGCGTCGCCGGGCTCCACCGGCTGCTTTCCAACCTCGAGCCGCTTATGACGGCGCGCGCCGTCATTGCAGTGGCGGGGATGGAAGGTGCGCTCGCCAGCGTCATCGGCGGGCTGGTCGACTGCCCGGTCATCGCGGTGCCGACAAGTATCGGTTACGGGGCGAATTTCGGCGGATTGTCCGCACTTCTCTCGATGCTCAATTCCTGTGCGAGCGGCGTCAGCGTCGTCAACATCGACAACGGCTTTGGCGCGGGATATCTTGCCAGCATGATTAACCAGATGGAGGGAATCAAATGAAAACACTGTATTTGGAATGCAATATGGGCGCCGCGGGCGATATGCTCATGGCGGCCCTGCTCGAACTTGTGGAAGAGAAACAGGCTTTTGTGGACAAGATGAACGGCCTTGGAATTCCCGGTGTTACTGTGGGGGCAAAGCCCGCAGAAAAATGCGGGATACGTGGCACCCACGTTTCTGTGACGGTTGACGGGAAGGAAGAGACGAGCGAGGATGTCCACACCCACTCCCACGAGGAGGGGCACGGGCATTCCCATGAACACGCCCATGGGGAAGAGCACACCCATATCGTGCCCCATCCCCACATGCATGAGGAGGAGCACGGGCACCATCACCAACACTCCCACAGCTCGATGGAGAGCATCACCCATCTGATTACCCATCTGCCTGTATCGGACAAGGTAAAAGCAAATGCAACGGCAGTCTATGAACTGATTGCGCAGGCGGAGTCCAAGGCGCACGGAAAGCCGGTCTCTCAGGTGCACTTCCATGAGGTAGGCGCGATGGACGCGGTGGCAGACGTCGTGGGTTTCTGCCTGCTGATGGAGCAGCTTTCCCCGGACCGGGTAATTGCCTCCCCGGTGCATGTGGGAAGCGGTTTTGTCCGCTGTGCGCACGGCGTGCTACCGGTTCCCGCGCCTGCAACCGCTCACATTTTGCAGGGAGTCCCCATCTATGGCGGACAGGTGCAGGGGGAGCTGTGCACCCCGACCGGTGCGGCTCTGCTCAGGCACTTTGCAGATTCATTCGGCCCGATGCCGATCATGAATCCTGGAAAAATCGGGTACGGCATGGGAAAAAAGGATTTTGAGACGGCAAACTGCGTGCGCGCCTTTCTCGGGGAGGACGGCCTAGATTCCGGACCAAATGGGGAGATCGCGGAGTTGCGCTGCAACCTCGACGACATGACCGGCGAGGAGCTCGGCTATGCGAGCCGCATACTGTTTGAGGAAGGCGCACTCGATGTCTGTACCATTCCCGTTCAGATGAAAAAGAACCGCCCGGGCCACATGCTCCTGTGCATCTGTAAACCGGGGGATACGGACCGCATGGCACGGTTGATGCTGCGGCATACGACGACGCTCGGCGTACGTAAAACGCTGTGCACCCGGTATATGCTTGAACGCGAATGCGAGGAGGCCGAAACCTCATTCGGTGTCGTCCGCATCAAGCGCGCGTCGGGATACGGCGTAACAAAGCTCAAGCCGGAATATGACGGCCTCGCCCGCATTGCGCAGGAGCAGGGTATCTCTCTGAAAGAAGCAAGAGAAGCAGTTTCAAAGGAATTTTGAGAGGAATCAAGCAGTCCCTCTGCCAGATGGCAGAGGGACGTTTGCATTCGGAAACCTGATCCAAGGGCGTCACGGAAATAAAGCGCTGCCTCCCCTACAAAGCGGGTGACAGGACCGAAACGACATCCTAATAAAAATAGGGTCCCTCAAAAGGGGCCCTATTTTTATTTGATGGCGTCGTAGATTTCGCCTTTTTTAAAACCCATTTCTTTCGCGGCGGTTTTCGCCGCATAGGAGGCGGATTGGCCCTGCTCCATCAGTTCCCTG
>UQSL01000083.1 GCA_900543705.1 uncultured Oscillospiraceae bacterium | reverse complement strand
GCCCTTTCAGTTGCTTGAACAATTTTTACTTTGAAATATTGTCTAACTTTTTGGGTAACTTCAAAAGCAGTGGCCGCCTTTTTCGATTAGTTTACTGGATTTTCAGAGCCTTTTTCATATTTCTCAGGACATCATCCCCGGCAATCGGCGGGATTTTTCCAGTGGCATATTTGACAAACCGGATAACGCCCTTGCGGTTTCCACCGACGGTAAACTTCATCCCGCCGCCTTCGAGCACCATCCGCTTGCCACTTGACTGCTTAACGGAAGTGATTTTCTCCCATTGCATGAATTCGGAACGTCCGAACAAATCCACATAAGTCACGCCGTTTTCACTGACAATGACCCGCTTGACAAAATAATAAAGCAGCAGCCCGGAGCCGAGCAGGGCGCTGAGCGACAGGAAGATACAGACATTGATTTGGGAATTGCGGCTGCGTACCAAGCGTTCCGGCACGGTATACCAATAATACAGGATGACTCCCGCTTCCAGCCACAAAAATAATCCCAAGACTGCGGTCATCGGAATTTCCCGGATGGTAAATTTCGCGTCCGGCGACTTCTTCGGACGGCGCAGCACAATGATCCCCACTGTAGCAAGCAGAACCACTGTATACAAAGCCGTAAAAAATATCAGCATTTTTCTTCCTCCTGTTCACCGGTTTCCTTCGCGGACAGGCCGACGATATAATCATAGAGCTGTTTGGAGAGATGCTGATTCCCCGGATACAATAATATCACATCCAGCAGATATGGGGAATAGGACAGATGCAGAAGTTCTTTTGCAAACGCCATCGCGCCGACTTCCCCGAGGCTGACCACCTTGCTTTTGTATGCAAAGCTTCCGATTTTCCAGAGCGTCAGAAGCTTTTGGGAGGTCGGAAGATCTTTTCTAGTGTACTCATAATAGTGGTACAGCTCATGCGCCAGCAGGATGTCCTGTAGCTCCGCTCCCTCGAGCAGACGGATTCCATCCGCTTCCCGAAGGGCTTCCTTTGCGCGCTCGACGGTACGTGTCCATACCGTCACCGTGTCCGGTTCCTCATAGCAGGCAAAGATCGTCCTTGCGCCTTCATCTGATTCGGGCCTTAGTACCACCTTCACCCCAAGGGACTTCAGGATTTCTCCCGGGCGCATCCCCGGATGCTCGCGCGCCGCCTCCCCTGCCAGCCGGACGCCCGTGTTGTGGGCGAGTTCCAGCAGCTGGGCGCGCAGAGGAGGCGTGAGCTTGCCAAGCAGAGGCTCGTGGCGCAGGGCATAGACGTCCCACACCTCGTCGGGGACTTTTGTAAGGGTATTGAGCATCTCGTACAGCATGATCGTTACAGTTCCGAACGGGCACCGATAAGGATGACGTCGTCATCCGGCTCCATATCGGCAAACTCCGTGCTCATGATGATTTTCAGCTGTTCCAGGCTGACCGTATTAGCAAAGTCGAGTACCTTGCCTCCGACACAGAGGTAGAGATCCGGAGTGCGTTCCATCTCCGCTTTGTAGGTCAGGCAGGTTTTCCACATCTTTTCGGTCTCCTCTTCCCAGTCCTTTGCTTTAAAAGCGATTGCTTCCGCATCGCCGCGCTGGACTTTGATGAAGCCCTTCTTATCGAGCAGTCGAACCTGCTTTTTATCGTTCTTCATCCCGGTAAAGATATAGAAAATATCATTTTGAATCTCACAGGTAACTTCCGACTCCGGCAGCTTCATGCTCTGCGCGGCAAGTTCCCTTGCCTCATTCTCATCGCAAGCCTTGAGCAGGTCGGTTGTCTTGACCTCGGTAGAGCCAAGCGCAATTGCAGTGACCTTGCTCGTCTGCGGGTCGATTTCAATTTGAACCTCAATGGAATCAGGCACGGCTCCGCTCTTGATGGCGAGCATCTTCGCTTCTTTCTTGATATCCGCGATATCCTTGCTGGTCGGATTCGGCACGACACGCTCAACGACGTCGCGGATCATGGCGAGTGCTACGCCAATGGAGGAGATGACCTCTGCATCCTTTGGGATGGAGTAATTAAGTTCCATCTGCTCCGCTGTATACGGCAGCAGGGCGCTTGCACCGCCACCGCAGCCGACGAGGGAAATCTGATCGCGTTCAATTTTGTATTTTTCCGCAAAGCCGTTAATGACCGGTTCGATTTTTTCATACGCCTTATGGAGAATCTGGCGCGCGCATTCTTCAATCGAAACGCCCATGTAATCGGCCAGCGGTTTCATGCAGGCACGGGCGGATTCCACATTGCCAAAGCTGTAATCGGTCTCCTTGACATAGCCGAGGATGTTTGCCGCGCAGGAGTTGGTCAGGGTGATGCGCTTGCCATTTTTCAGCTTGATGCGGACATAATCCGCTGGGTCTCCCTCTTTCGGGGAGAAAAACTCCAATTCCGGCTTTTCGATTTCCTCGAGCGGGGTGTATACGGCATAGCCCATACCGCCGATGTGTGCGGAACGAGGGCCGACGTCGACGAGCTTGTGATCCGCTGCGCGGACCATGGAACCGCCGGCGACGCCAAGGACGATGACATCGAGAGAGTTCACATAGGTACGGTGTCCGCCGACAATGGAGTACTCAACTGCCGGACGGCCGTTTTTGATGACACCGATGTTGGTGGAGGTGCCGCCGACTTCAAAGTAAATACCGTTGGAGGCGCGCAGATACATCAGAGCGCCAATCACGCTTGCCGCCGGGCCGGACAGCATCGTCAAAACAGGGCGCTTTTTCATCTCACTGATGTCCATAACGCCGCCGTCGCCTCTCATGATCATCAAAGGTACTTTGATTCCGGCATCCCGTACCGCAGACTCAGTGGAGTTTGCGGTGTTCATCATCTTCGGCAGGATGGAAGCGTTAATAGCCGCCGTCCTTGTACGGCGGGTCAGTCCATAGAGCTTGGAAATATCAGATGCTACGGAAACCATCAGGTTGTGTTTTTCCGCAACCGTGCGGACTTCCTCTTCCTCCTTGATGGAGTCGACGCCAAAGGCCTTGGAGGCGACGAGCACTTGGGCGCCCTGCCCGGTCAGTTCATCGATAGCCCCCTCAATCGCCTGCTCGCTGACCTTTTTCTGGTTCAGATAGGTGTGGCACATGTGAATCATGCGCCCTGTGCCAAGGTCGATATCCGGAATTTTGGTCTGGCTTTTGGAGAGCAGTCCGGACAGTCCGCCAGGACCGATGCCGATTACGCCGACTTTCGCGACGTCGCCTTCGAGTAGTGCGTTTGTGGCCTGCGTCGTGGAATGAGCGATGAACACGACGTCCTCCGGAGAAATATTATTTTTTGTCAGGCATTCTTCAAAGCATTCTATGACGCCGGCCGCCACACCCATCGGGTGGTCATGGCTGGTCATCACGACGCTCCTGCCCACAATTTCGTGGGTTGCGTTGTCAATGGCAACCGCTTTGGTATGGGTGCCGCCGACGTCGATTCCAACACGAACTTCTCTTCCCATGGTTTGTTACCTCCCAAATGATATCCCCGCGGGATTACCATCCCCGGGTCCCATAGTTTCTTTTTCTCTCTTTTAAGAACCTATCAAGAAATAATCCGTACCGAAAGGCCGGGAACTGTACAGGATAGGAGGACCGCACAATGGATTTTGGCCTTCCGATACGCTTATTTCCGAATAGGTTTACGTTTTCAGGTTCCTGCCCTCCGCCCAACATGGACGGAGGGGGATTCCTGAAAGGATATCAGAGGTTTATGAAATCAGCTGAATTTAAACAAACATGAAGTAAGCTACAATTTCAAGGACAAACGCCACAATCAGAGTTGGAACCAGGCATACTTTAAAGTAATCCTTGAGTGAAGTCTTGGTGTAGCCGACAGCCCACAGACACCAGGACTGAGTCGGGCAGATAGATCCGTTGACTGTTGTGGACGGAACCATGAACAGCGGGAACAAGACCTGCGGAGTGAAGATGCCGCCAATGCCCTGGAACATCGCCAGAGTTGCTGCGCCGGCACCCCAAACGGTCAGAGGGCCGCGGAACAGTGCAAGGATGGACAGAACACCGAAGATGATGAAGATCGGAAGCAGGGAGTTCGGCATAATCGGCTTAATAATCGGAGCAAGCAGCGGAGCGCAGACTTTCGCTGCACGCAGGAACATCTGGAGGAAAAAGAGGAATGCGAAGACGAGTGCAACATCTGCAACGCCGTCGTGGAAGGTCTTCTGTACCAGAGTACCAACTTTATTCCAGCTCTTGAAGTTGCCAGTAAAGATCAGGGCCCAGATAACTGCAATCAGGATTGCGGTAATCGGTTTAACATTGAGGAAAATGGACAGAGCAACCGGGATAAGCGGGGTGAGCATTGCGAGGAAATTGACATTTTTCTGGTCGGTTTCCGCTGGAGCCTGAGCCGCCCACGCATGCTGTTTTTTACCGCCGCGGCTTGCAACGATGATCATAATGAAAGTAGCGACCATCTGGAGACCAAACGCAATAAAGCCAAAGGTCTTCCAGGTTGCTGTCGTAAAGTCAAATTGCGGAATCAGCGCGCCGACCTGTTTAAGCCAGCCGTTGTTTAAGTAAAGGCCTGCACCGACGCTCATCAGGAACGCCGCAGTGGACAGTTGCTTGGAAATACCAAGGGAAAGCAGAATCGGGAACACGATAACGCCGATGGCGACCACAGAACCTGCGCCGTAAGCGGAAGTGAAGATGAGGCTTGTGACTAACGCAAGCAGGATACAGGTAAACGACGGTTTGTCACCGCCAAGCTCTACTGCCGTACGGATGATGGAACGTGCGATGCCGGTATCAACCAGGATCCGCCCAAACCAGGAACCGAAGATGATGACCGCTGCGGTGGAGCCCCAGAGTTCCGGCCCTTGTTCAAAGATACCATTGTTGATGTCGATCATGCCGGCTGCAAGCTGTTCAGCGTTAGCGTCCCAGGTGGTAACACCCGCAATTGCGCCAAGGCCGGACCAGAGGACTGCCATGACAAAGAATCCGAGCATCAGGTTTCCACCCTTTGCTGCGTATACAGCAAATGCGACATAAGTAATGAGTAGGATAATACCAATCGCGGTTTGCAAAATGATTTCCTCCTTTGTTTTTATAAAACGTTTTTAATTTTCCCTCCTCGGGAAATGGATGCTGCATTTGTATCATGCCGCCCGCAAACGGCACTGTGATGATCCCCTCCTTTTTTGCTCCGGACATTCCCTCCTGTAAAGAAGCGTTTGGCAACCGCCGCTTACTTCCCATCCATACTGCGTACGCATTTTCTCTCAATGCGTTCTTCACACGCCCTGGTAACTTTCAGTATGTGTACCGGTTAACAAAGAAACCAAAAAGAAAAATCGTTCCACGGTGAGAACAATTTTGTCAAGTTTGTTGTTTTCCTCTGCCATTTCCTTGCTTGATTAGAGCAATCAGCTATTTTTCAATTCGGATTCCTGTTAATTTCTATTCAATTTAAGGCAATTATAACAGCCCATTTTTCAAAATTCCAGTAGTTTAAGAAAAAAATTTGAATTATTCATGAACTTTGTAATAGAAACTAAAAAACCGGTTCACATATTGTGCAACAAACACGAATCTACTTTTTTCATTGCTTATCAACATTTTAATCTGGATGAATTTCATATATTATTCTATATTTATCTATTGTTTTAGCTAAAAAAATAAAAGTTATAGAAAATCAAATTGACTTTAGTTTTCTTTTTTTCTATAATTAGGATAAAATTATAAACCGGTTTCTATGGATAAAAAATACAAAGAATCATTAAAGGGGCTTACCAATCGTGGCAACCAAAAATCTTACCATTACTGACATCGCCCGGATGGCCGGAGTCTCTAAAACAACCGTCTCCCGCTATCTCAATGGGAAATATGAATATATGTCCGAGCCCACCAGAGAACGCATCTCCGCGGTCATTGACCTAGTGGGCTATCAGCCCAACAATATCGCCCGCAGCTTAAAAAGCCAGAAGAGCATGCTCGTCGGCCTAGTCATTGCAGACATTGAAAGCCCGTTTTCCTCAGCCGCTATCAAGAGCGTTGGAGACGCCATGCTCGGCACCGGCTACAACATTATTACTGCCAACTGCGACAACTCCTTTCAAAAAGAGCAGGATTACATCCAGTCCCTGATGAGCCAGCAGGTTGACGGCCTTATCGTCAACACAACCTCTATGAACAACCCCCTGCTCATCAGTCTGGCAAATTCCGGCGTGCCGATTGTGCTGCTCGACCGTTTTGTCAAGGATTATAAATTTGATATAGCCTTCATTGCAAACCGGGAACCGATCCTCTCCGCAATCGACCATCTGCTGGAAATGGGTTACAGCCGCGTTGCCTTATTTACCGAATCATATGAACACATCTCCCCACGTAACATTCGTCGGGAAGTTTTTGTGGAAAAACTCAATGCCATGGGAATTTCCCAGTCCGAGCACTATGTCCATGTGGTGGACAACAGCCGCCAGCAGAGTGTGTGTGATTCCATCCAGTCCCTGCTTGACAAGTGCAAAGGGGAAAGCACTCCGCCTGCCATTATCGCAAGCAACGGCGTAACCCTGATGCATCTGGCGAAGGCCATTGAGAGTATGGGCCTTACCATGCCGCAGGATATTGGCCTGTGCGGCTATGACGACTGGGGCTGGGTATCTGAGCTCGGCTGGGCGGGAATGATCAATGTGGGCCTAACCACCGTCGCCCCTTCTATCCACGCACTTGGGAAACTGACTGCTAAGGCCCTCTTGCGGCGCATGGAAAACCCTGAGAGTGAAAAGCAAGAAATCGCTGTGGAAGCGCCGCTGCATATCCGGCAGAGCACGATGCTCAGACGATAGGCTCTTTTGTTTTTCTATCCTTTTGTCTTCACACCATCTGGTTTCTCTATACCATTTATATGAAATGTAACGAAATGAAGGATGTGGTATATTATGTCTTCTGGCGTCATGCTGGTGGGCGAACCCATGGGCCTGTTTATTGCCCAAAACGAAGGCCCTCTTGACGAGGTCACTGGTTACTCGATGGCCGTCGCCGGAGCGGAATTCAACGTGGCAGTCGGTCTTGCCCGCTTAAAACACAATGTCACTTATCTGACAAGGCTTGGAAACGATCCATTTGGGAAACTGATTGTCCGGGTTCTTTCCAAAAACAACATCGGCAGTGAATTTGTAAGCTATTCCAATGACCACTCAACCGGTTTCATGCTCAAAAGCAGGGTGATGAAAGGGGATCCGGAAATTTTCTATTTTCGCAAAAACTCCGCTGCATCTACTTTATCCAATGAGGATATCGAGCGTGTCGACTTTGCAAACTATAGCTTTTTGCACCTGACCGGTATCCTCCCCGCACTCAGTGAGACTACCCGGAAAGCGGTCTTTTCCCTGATTGAAAAGGCCAGGGAAAATAACCTCACCATCTCCTTTGACCCAAATTTGCGTCCTCAGCTCTGGCCCGACCAGGAGACCATGGTGCGCACCATCAATCTCATTGCCTCCAAAGCGGACATGGTACTGCCCGGCGAGGGAGAAGGAGAAATCCTGCTCGGCAGCAGGGACCCGGAGAAAATCAGCGATTTCTATCTGGGTTTGGGCGCCAAGACCGTCATCACCAAGGTCGGGAGCCGCGGCGCATTCCTTGCCACTAAGGATGAACGTAGCCTGGTTCCGGGTTTTCAGGTGGACAAAGTTGTCGACACGGTCGGTGCAGGAGACGGCTTTGCAGCCGGTGTCATCAGTGCGCTGATGGAAGGCTATGATTTGAAGGAAGCTGTCCTGCGCGGAAGCGCGGTGGGCGCTATCCAGGTCA
>UQSL01000082.1 GCA_900543705.1 uncultured Oscillospiraceae bacterium | reverse complement strand
TAGATGCCTGATTAATCATGGCCTCGCCGGAGATGACTTTGCCGTCCAGAGGGATCATGTTGCCGGTTCGAATAACCACGCTGTCGCCGGCACGAATCTGTGTAACGGGGACCATCACCTCCGTTCCGTCCGCCTGCAGCCAGACCTTTTCCACATTCAGCGCCATACTGCGAGCCAAATCGTCCACCGACTTTTTATGGGTCCACTCTTCCAGAATGCCGCCCAGCTTCAGTAAAAACATGATGGAAGAAGCCGTTTCGTAATCGCCCCGCAGCATGGAGACGGCGATGGCGGTTGCATCCAGCACCGCTACCTCCAGTTTGCCGCGGAGCAAGGCGCGAATGCCCTTCCAAAGATAACCGCCGGATTTGAAAGCGGCCGCGGCGATGCGGACAGGCATCGGAATAAACAGCCGGCTGACCGCGCGGCCGAGCACCGTAAAAACGATTTTGTCCTCATACGCGCGGTTCAGTTCCCGTCCGGTATGTTCGGGAGCAAAGACGGCGCTGCTTTCATAGGAAAAAGCGGACAGTGCATTGATGATCGCGGCTCTGCCGCAGAGATAGTGAATGACAGCGTCGCCTGTCCGGTCGTAGACCTGCACATCCGTTACGCCATCTACGGTTTTCATATAATATTCGAGCACATCGGCCTGCGCGAGCGTCATGCGCGTCTGCATCAGATGCACGCGCAATCTGCCTTTGGATTCATGGAGTATTTTGCATTTCATAGCTGCCTCCGTTATAAAGAAAAGCCGCCCTGCGGCGGCCTCTCCATGACTGTTTGGGGTTATTCTGCGGCGCTTTCCGCCGCAGCTGCTTGGCGGATTGCCCGATCCTCAATTATTTTGTCGTTTTCCTCGGCATATTTTTCGTTTATCGCCTTTGCATCGGCATAAATGTCGCAGCAGTCCTCCTTGATGTCCGTCACAATGCCCATGATGTGTTCCTTCTCCCGCAGCACGGTGGCGGCGGCAAAGGAATAGAGTTTCTTTGCGTCCCGGCTCCTGAGAATGCGGTATCCCAGCGTGCTCAGAAGAGCGCCGCCAGCCACCAGCTTCAGTTTGCACCAATCCATACGATCAGCCTCCTTTATTTCTTTTCGTAGCCTGCAATGATGGCAAGCAAAAAGCACAGCACGGTCAGCCATGCAAATGTTTTATGAATCTTCATGCGATCACCGTCCTGTTCTTAAATGTTTAAATGATACCAATCTTTTTGATTGGCTTCCGCTCCATTCGGACATTTTTCACGGTTTTTTTCCGGCGCCCAATCCGCACGGGAAGCGCGCCTGTATTTGTCAGGGGTTTCCCCCATCACATCACGAAAGGCCTTGGCAAATTTGCTGCCGTTGTCGTAACCAAAGATTCCCGCAATTTCCATCACATTTTTATTCGTCTGCCGCAAGAGCACAGCGGCTTTCTGCATTTTGAACTGCCGGGCAAAGGTATAGACGGATTCCCCAAAGACACCCTTGAAGCAGGCTTTCAGAGTCGTCTGTGAAATACCGAACCGCTCCGCCAGCTCACTGACGGTGATATGCTTTTCCGTGTGCTGCGTCAGATATTCCTTTGCCGCCTTGACCGCCTCCACCTGTGCCGCAGGAAAGTACCTCGAATCGGATACGGCGTCGGCAGCAAGGTCTGTTCCACCCAGAAACAGCAGCAGTTCCATGACCTTGATTTTCAGATAGCCCTCCCGAATCTGTTCGGGAATGGAATACAGCTCCGAGAAGATGTGTTCGATGCCGGGCCGCGCACGGATGACGGTACACGCGTGATTTTGACAATAACGCTCCATCAGCTCCGAGGACTTCACCGGGGTATCCTCCAAAATACAACTCAGACACCGGGAGGCGGAGTCTGTGTCAAGGGCGACGGTGATACCGTGATAGTGGCTAAGTGGAAAATAGGTGTTATGAACGTTTCCAACCTTTCTGTGGATAGTCAAATCACCGGGCGTCATGTAAATATATTCGCCGCAAACCTCACACTCCATGCGGCCCTCGCGGCAGTGGTCGATTTCCAGCAGTCCATCCAGCGGCAGTACATCAGTGCCGCAGACCGGTCTATGTACATCGTTATAAATGACATCCACGCCGGGAAACACCTGATAACTTGTCATCACGGCCTCGCCCGTTTCATCGGCAAGCCGGTAAACCGTGCAGCCCTTCTCGCGGCGAACAATTTCTACGCCGGGTCCGTATATTTGCTTTTCGCGTTCCGTTGCGCTCACGGCATCCCCTCCTCCTGCATCGCTTTCTTCCGTCTATATGTGACCAAACAGTCCTTTCTTCTCATAAGGCTCTGTCTTGACGCAGGTAAGCGTATAGCCGGTCTTGCCGATTACTTCTTTCAATGCCGCCTCGTCAATAACCGTCTCGGTCAGAACGACCGTTTCTCCCTTGCTGCGGGAGGAGGATACCTTTTTGACCGGAAACGCCCGCCGAATGGCGTCGTTTACATGGGACTCACACATGCCGCAGGCCATCCCGTCAATTTTTAGAATCATGCGGTTCATTTTTCCTGTCTCCTCTCTCTTCCACTGCACTTTGATTGGCATAGCGGAGCCGCGTACCGGCTAGGACGTGCCACATCAAAGTCTCGCAGAAAGTATATTCCAGACATGATTCCTCATTTTCTGCCGCAGATGATACCCATCTGCCCCAAAATCAACGGCGTGTTCAGAAGTACCGGTGCATAGTCCGGGCGGCGCATATCCAAAAAATGAACCTCTGCGGTGTAAGGCTCCAATGCCTTGACAAATTTATGAATATCCCCGTAATGACTCTTTGCGAAAAATATATCCTCAAAAACAAAATATCCGCCGGGTTTTACTACACGCAGCGCCTCCCGTACCAGCGCAAACTTGTCCGGCTGGCTCATGACCTCGTGGAACACAAAATTGCTGATGGCTGCGTCAAAGGTCCCATCTGAAAAATCAAGTTTCGCGGCATCTCCCTTTTGAAAGGTGATCCGCTCCGCGACGCCCTCAATCTTGGCATTGCTCTCGCAGAGAGTTTTGCTGTAATCCCAGCCCGCACCCCAATAGTCCATGCCGGTGACAACCACATCGGGAAATTTCTTCGCGGCTTTGATACTCATCGCTCCGCTGCCGCAGCCGATGTCCAGCAGCTTTCCCTTGCCGTCCCAGCCCAGCGCCTCCAATTGGGACAGCACGCCGTCCAGAACCTTACCCTGAACGCCGCCGCCATGATAGGAAAGGATTCCCCGGGCAATGAACATGTAGAGGGTAACCACGCAGGCGATAACCGCCAGCACGATCAGCGCCAGACCAAGCCATGTCGTTTGCTTGGTCAGCCTGAAAACGGTGACCGAGCCCGCCGCGAGCAGGACAGTTGCTATGCCTCCCGTAATGGGTATCCATTTGGAAACCCAGTTGGAATACTCCGGTTTTAACTGCGTCTGCGATAATTGTTTCATCCTCTTGCCTCCATAGCGTAAAGCCTTATTTTTTTCGATGGTGGAAATGAAATACAGTGGTTTGCACTCCGCTTGTATGCGCAATAGCCGGATCCGAGGCGCGACTCCATCCACCTATATTCTTGCAGATTAGTATAAACTAACCAGACAGAAAAATAATTGGTTAGTAATATCTAACCGTCTTTTAGTTTAACTACCCTAACCAAAAATGTCAAGGCTTATTTTTCCATTTTCTTTGCTGCTTGAAAATTTGGTTAGAGTATGTTAACCTGTACCTATTAAAGACTGAAAGTTGGTGCAGCTTGCCATGACGATACACAGAGCCTCCGAAGACTATCTGGAAGCCATGCTGATGATGCAGGAGAAGCACGGCTATATCCGTTCTCTTGATGTGGCGGAACAGTTGGGCGTGACCAAGCCCTCCGTCAGCTATGCCACGAAACGCCTGCGGGAGGGCGGCTATATTACCATGAACAGCGACAGCCACATCACCCTCACCGAGACCGGCATGGAAATCGCCCAGCGGATGTACACCCGGCATAAGTTGCTGACCGAGTATCTGATTTGTCTTGGCGTAGACGAGGAAACCGCACGGAAGGACGCCTGCAAAATTGAGCACGACATCAGCGAAAAGACCTTCGAAGCACTCTGCAAACACGTAGGAAGATAAGCTGCGTGGTAAATTGGCCACACTTGCCCTGCTTGCCATTTGCGTGTTTCCCGGGGCTTGCACTAAAGTGCAAGTCGGCGAAAGAGGCAAAAACACCGCTCAGCCTAGAGATTCCGCCCTGTTTAAAAGTGAATCTCACATCGTGATTATTATGGGTCGGACGAAGGACCGAAAGCTACTAGTCTGCCATTGCTCCTGCGGGCAGAATAAGGGACAGAGCCGCGGCTCTGTCCCTTATGGGGTGGGTTGGGTTTGCGTTCAGGCGCGAGAACCGCCCATATGTTCTGATTAAAATTCGTTGTATCGGCTTACTTTACCAATCCTCAAACATAAATAGCAATTCAGAGGAATCAGCACTGATTCCAACCATACTGATTTCACCGTGGTTCCAGTCGCTTTCTCGATAGGGCTTTTGATAGATTACATAGACCATCAAATCAGATGGTAATCCGTTTTTAGCATAGTCAAAAACAGCCAAGGATTCCGCATAAACCCCCACGGATTTTGCGTCTGCCTGAGTGGGAGCGCCGGACCAAACAGCCCTCTGTGCAGCCGCTTGCTGATACGCTTGAACGGAGTCAAGATTCGTCTGGTACTTCAGGCACAGAGACGTGCCACCCATGTCAGAGTTATAGGCAAAATGTACTTTCTCAGCGGACTCCGGAATCTCATCGGGGAAAAGAGCCAAAGCAGAGGTTCCCGGATATTTTAAGGACTGAAGAACGGAGGGGTAATCATCCAGATCCTGTGTCGATGGATCGGCGGCGTCTATAGCGGTGTGGATCAGGAATATCCACGATAGGCAGAGGAATATTATGATTGCTGCAATTGCAGTTTTTGTAGTTGTTTTTTTCATAGGATCCTCCATCGCTGCTTATGCAGTTAGTGCGAAACCTGAGAGGATGGACTGTGGATATAAAAAGAAATATCTTTTAAGAGATGGTAGCATAATGAATTGTGACTAAAACTAATAACCGCTTTTAGCAACACAAGACACAAGTCATTTGATTATGGCTCTTACCTTTTTTCACATAAACCATGGCCTTGTTCTCGCTTGCTATTCTGCTAATCCAAATCAATTCCTCAAAATCGGAGGTATATTTCCGGGACTTGTAATACGATAGACTCCCTTTCTTTTGTTGCTTGCCCTGCTTGCCATTTGCGTGTTTCCCGGGGCTTGCACTAAAGTGCAAGTCGGCGAAAGAGGCAAAAACACCGCTCAGCCTAGAGATTCCGCCCTGTTTAAAAGTGAATCTCACATCGTGATTATTATGGGTCGGACGAAGGACCGAAAGCTACTAGTCTGCCATTGCTCCTGCGGGCAGAATAAGGGACAGAGCCGCGGCTCTGTCCCTTTGTGCTGAATTCAGTTGAGCGGCAACCGGAAGGAATGCTTTCCTGACCTTCCGTATTTGAGCAACACGCTCTTTGCACTAAGGGACCAGAGAAACGCTTCCATCCGTATCCCATACCCGCACCAGAATTTTGTCGTAGGGCGGCGTAAGCATCGCCTCCAGACGAGAATAGGCGTAGGGCTGAAGACCGATGCCTGTGGATACCCGCTCTGCGTTGCTGACCAGCATATAGCGTCGGTAAATAGGGAGAAACAGAATCTGTTCATAAGACAGCAGATATGCGGATTCGCCGCTGTTGCCGTGGCCCAGAAGAAGCAGAAAGGGTGCATATTGTCGCGTTTCCATCAAAGAGAATCCTTGAAAATCGGCCCCTGTTTGCTTCTCCACCCAGTTTGAGGCATCTTTCGGAATGCCGCTTTCCAAAATTGGATGATACCACAAAAGAAACAGTACAATTCCAACAAAAATCAGAATAAGCCAAAGCCAGCGGCGGAAACGATTCATATAACAGCCCTCCACTTTGAATCAAAATACTGGTTTGATAGCGGTCAGACAGCGGTAACGGTCATACTTCTGCACGTCCCGTAGCCACTAAAGAAGCTGTTGAAAATTTGTTGACCTTGCGCAAGATTTCCACTCAAAATATTATACGAACACATACCATCATAAAATGTCTGATTAGCATATTTCCCATTACTTGCTGCTCCGGACGCAACGATACGGGCACCTTCGACGTAATCAACACTACGGTTATTATAAGTTGCCCGGAGGCTTTCTCCATATCGGCGGCTTTCAAGATCCGCATAATCAACAGATTGACTGACTGCATTACCGCCAATAAGAATACCCAATGCAATCAGAAAAGATTTTACCATGGATAATTCAGGAAAGACCACGCCCAACACAACAGAAAATGAAGAAACAACTTGCGTCACACTGTTTCCAAGAGAGCTAACTTGCACTTTTTGTACGACTAAATCACCCGGTGTATTGGTCCGAACAAAAACTTGAGCTGTTGGAGTAAAGAAAAAGTCGGTGCCAATTTGTGAGCGAAAAGAAACGTCGGCAAAGTGACTGTATGCCCTAACGGCTAAGGTACTAGGATTTTCAGAGAGGTTGTTTTGATCAAGAGCACTATTTCCCATAAAACTCTCAAAAGTAATTACTTGAGTCGATGCAGCTCGTGTTGTGTTGCTGTAACTAACGGTAATCAGGGTTTGGTTTTCATAATCAGTTTCAGTTGATTCAAGCAGAGTACCATCTTTAGACAATGAAACTAAAAGATGCCCATTATCCAGAATTTTGCTTGAAAGCATATACCCGCGCTCAAGCATACATGAATCAGAATATCCGATCTGCTGTTCAGTCGCCAGCACCGGGACACACAGGGACAGGCACATGACCAGTGCCAAAGCTAAACTTGCCAGTTTCTTTGTCACCATCGTATACCTCTTTCTTTCATCTGTAAAGGATATCGCGTGAAGCTGAAAATGGTTCTCCTGTGGCTTTCCACCAACTGCTCTTTTTTTACTGCATCGAACCGCTCCTTTCGTACCCCCGGTGGTATGGGATCATCGGTTTCAATTGCTCTTCGTAATAACAGTGTCTGTAAAACCTAAAAAGCGGACAAAAATTTTAAAATATATTGTTTTTTTACATTGGGTACTTTTATTGTTATATTATACATTGGGTACTTTTATTGTTATATTAAATGTAGAAATAATTGAGAATTCTGCGGATGGGAGGCAATCCCTGTGGATGTCAATCAAAAGAGAATGCTTGTTGAGCAATGGTATCGGCAATACTCAAAACTTCTGTTTCATGCTGCCTGTCTGCTGGATACTCCTGACGCGGCGGAGGAAATCGTGCAGGAGACATTCCGCATTGTGATGGAAACGGACAATCCGGAGCAAGTGGAATACCCCAAAACATGGCTGCGGAAAATCGTCTATAACGTTGTACGGAATTGACAGCGAAGTCAAGAACGGTTTGCAATTGTGCCGACTGATGACGAGGGAACACCTATTGAGGAATTGGGGAGCCACGAGGACGAGCCGGATGTTGAGTTTGAATATAGGGGTATCGTATCCGCAGAAGACTTACACTTGCTCCGGCTCTCTTCGGTAGAACAACATACATATTCTGAAATTGCGGAGGAATTGGGCGTTTCCGCGGAGGCTTGTCGAAAACGAGTGAACCGTGCAAAGAAAGAATTGCGTAAAAAGCTGGAGAAAGGCAGAAGTTAAAACTGCTAAAAATTTTTTCAACTTTTTGTCCGCTTTTTTAGTTTACCAGACACTATTATGACAAGGAGGTTTCAAAATGCCTGACCTTGATGACATGAACCATAGTTCCTATGAATTTCTCGAACGCAT
>UQSL01000081.1 GCA_900543705.1 uncultured Oscillospiraceae bacterium | reverse complement strand
TGATTTCAAAGGGAGTGAGGCCGTTTTTCAAATCAATGCGCTCGAAATTGTAGAACTGCACATACGCAGCAACCGCCAACTGCATCTCATTCTGACCAGCAAATTTTGAGCGGTATAAGCATTCTGTTTTGAGCGTGCAAAGAAATTTTCCAGCATTGTCATAGGCGCATCCAGGGCTGGACATAGAAAGCCGAAAGTGGTATTCTTGCCGGGCTTTTCGATTCTGCCGCTTGATTAGCGCTTTGATTTGCTGTAGACTCAATCCATAGCTCTCCACTATTTCCCGATTCGTTTCTCCCGTTGCTTTTCGGCGAAATACTTCCTCACTCAGCTTTGCTACCTTCGTATATTTTCTTGACATGACAACACCCCCTGTGTAGTTTCTATTCTACATCAGGAGGTGCTTTTTTCACTGCCCGTTTTTTCGGGTATAGTCCATTCTCTTTATTTGATTGGGGTCAATTTTCCCTGTTCGTCGACAGTTACCGGAGTGACGTCGGACTTTGTATACTTGATGATATCCCGCAGGCGAAACTTCTCATCCTCCGCATAGAAAGTATAGGCCACGCCCTCCTGCTTTGCACGGCCTGTCCGGCCGATACGATGGGTATAGTATTCATTTTCCTGCGGTAAGTCAAAATTGAAAACCGCTTCGATGTGCTCAACATCAATCCCGCGCGCCGCGACGTCAGTGACAACCAGGTAATCCACCGCGCCAGATTTGAACTTCTGCATGACTTGGTTGCGGGCGGACTGTATCATGTCACCGTGAATACACTCGGAGGGCAGGCCGTAGTCATTCAGCTGCCGGCAAAGGCTTGCCGTCTGGTATTTTGTATTACAGAAAATCATTGCCTTTTTGTGGTGGTAATAGCGGATGATGTGGATTAAGTCGGCAATTTTTTGCCGACCGCTGCTCATGATGCTGTACTGGGTAATTTTCGGCTTGTTGTCCTCCACTGGAAGCACCACAATTTCCTCCGGGTCACGCTGGTACAGCCAGCTGATATCCATAACCTCGCGAGAGGTTGTCGCGGAAAACATGGAAAGCTTGCTCTGTTTCGGGCAGCGCTCCAAAATCCATTTAACATCCTTATAAAAGCCCATGTCCAGCATCTTATCCGCCTCGTCGAGTACGACGGCGGAAACATGATTTACCCTGATGGTATTGTGCTTGATGTGGTCAATCATACGCCCCGGTGTGGCGACTACAATCTGCGGCCCTTTTTTGAGCTGTTCAATCTGCGTCTTGATGGGTTGTCCGCCATAGACCGCACAGACGCGGACTCCCAGGATAAACTGGCAGAGCTCACGCAGTTCATCCCGAATTTGGATGGCAAGCTCCCTGGTCGGCGCGAGGATGATGCCCTGTACCGCCTTTTCTTTCGGATTTAGCCGTTCAATCATCGGAATACCAAACGCACAGGTTTTTCCTGTTCCGGTCGGCGCCTTTGCCATAATCTCTTTTCCTTCCAGCATTGGGGGAATTGCCTTTTGCTGGACTTCCGTCATATCGGTAAATCCCATCTTTTCAACCGCCTGCAAAATTTCTTTGGAAAGCGGCAATTCCTGATACTTCATCTGTTTGTTTTCTTCCCTTCCTGCGGGTATCTTGTCACCCGTCTTGTCTTTGAGGTTTTCAGCGCCTTCCGCCGGAATTCCTCTCCGGCCGTATTTCCGTTTTCCATTCATGAGGCGCCAACCAGTCCCTCTTGGATTGTTTTTCTTTTATCATATCATAAAACGCATTGCTTTCCCAGTCCTGACCGCAGAAAATCCTCCATTGATGGGAATTTATCTTTCTCCTTTATGAGGGCAAAAGCAAAACAGGGTTATGCTTTGCAAAATCTGGTTTGCGGGCTTTCCGGTCCGTGCAAAGGGTTCACTTTTTGAGAATTTCCTAAAGTGATTCAAGAAATAGGAGTATCATTTTTAGCTGTCTTAGCGGCGCTGTTGATGCTTTCCCTCTGAGGATGTACGACCGAGTCAAAAACAGCTGCTGCTGGAGCATCTGTCCCCCGCCGACTTCCTGCTCAACACTGCGGATTCCGAAACAGATTCGCAGTTGGAAATGGTATAGGATTTTTCCTACATAGGAACTGCAAATCCCTCTTCGAAGCGCCGGACTCGGTATGGTGCAAAACGGCATTCCAGGCGGATGGAAGGCCAGCCTGACCCCTTTTCTTCTGGAAGCACAGGAACGGCCTTTCCAAGTCTCCTCGTTGACAAAACTGGAACATCCCAATGGGGTCACTCCCATATTATAAAAAACCACACAGCACCCCCTTCTAACCTCCGAAATTTAAACCAAAATCAGAACAAGCCGGTATGGGACATTTCCATACCGGCTTGTTCTGGTTTTTAAAAAGCAAGACGCTGTGCTGCTTTGAGATACTCGCTTTTTTTCGCGGGCTCCCTGGACTCTATAAGCGCCTTTGCCTGTAAAAGCAGAACACTCCACTCCTGCCGCTCTGCTTCCGGCAAAGCGGACATGTCCCTCCCACACGCCAAAGCATATGCCTGACGCAGCTGATTGTAGGCGCCAATCGTCTCATGCTCCTCCATAAGCTCATGGAACAACTCGTAGAGCCTCCAATCCCTGTTGTGGTTCGTAACAACTGCTTTCAGGCGTATGGATGCCTGCACCTCACGCAAAGAGGAAAGGAGCAGGTTCATACGGCTGTCTTTTAGCCCCTTCATCAGAAGGACTTCCTCCGCCAGGTCCTCCCCTTCGTAGGGCTGCTCCGCCGCTTCATATCCTGGAAGTTCCGCTACAAATCCCAATGTCTCCCCGAGCATTTTATCGCTCAACATCCGATAGGGTATCGCAAGCTTTTCCAGAACTCCTATTACCTTCTGCCCCTTGGGGGACTGTCTGTCGAGCCCAAACAGCAAAACAAGTTCCGGATTTTTCACATGTACTTTCATAATCCATTTCACCGGAAACCAACTTCCGGATTCCTCCTATTCACTCAAGTTCAGGGAAAAGACTTCCTGTATGGTACGCAGCACGCCGTTTTCATCGTTTGACGGACAGACATGGCGGCTGACTCGTTTCAGCTGTGGATGTGCATTCGCCATAGCATAACTATGATAACACTGGCACTGCATCTGCACATCATTGAGATAATCCCCAAAAGACATGCATTGTTCAGGAGCAATCCCATATTTTTGCTGCACCTGTTTGATGGCATTCCCTTTATTGACACCAAAATTCATCACATCCGCCCAATTCTCCCCGGACAGGCACACCTGAAGCAGATTGGAAAACCTGGCAAGCACCGGATAACAGCCCTGTTCGGCATGCCTGCGTTCCAGCACAGAGATTTTGCAGATGGTATCCTGCTCAGAAACCCTTTCCAGATTTTCCACCACATCCAGCCGGTCAAAATACTGCCGGATAAAGGGGAGATCCTGTTCATCCCTGCAATCCGTGTATGCGCTCCGCACCCCGCAGAGAACAATCCTCGCGCGGGGAAGTGAGCGTACGGCGCCGATGATTTTGTCGAGGTCGGAACGCTTCATCCCGCTGGCATAGGCAAGCTCCCCTCCGGAAAAAATCATCGACCCATTTTCACATAGGAATATCATCTCGTCCCGCACCGGTGCAAACAGGGTTTCCAGATTGTAGTATTGCCTGCCGCTCGCCGCCGCAAACAGTACGCCCCGTTCCCTAAGCATCCGGATTGCGTCAAACAAATGCTCCGGCAATTTTCCCCTGCTGTTGAGCAGGGTTCCATCCATATCCGCCGCTATCAAACGAATCATCCTGCTTCTGGTCTCCCCATTCTTAATCTAAAATCCTGTCGTATTCTGCATCCTCCGGCAATGCCCTTCTCACGCTCATTCCACTTTTCTGTGCAGCCACAGTGGAAAAGAACAGGAACTCCCCGAACGTGCCGTCCCCATACTCGGTTCCCAGATATCCTGTTTCCAAACGATATTCCCCGCCGGTATACTCGTTTACCACCCGGTCCCAAAAACGGACAGAAGCGGTATTTTTCGGATGCCGCTTGAGCTGCCAGGTTCCCTGGAAACGGTCAAACGCCCATTTTGCCGCATAGCTTCCCACCCCGCCGCAGCGATATTTGTGCATCACAAAAAATTCCGCCATGCTGTAATCCGTCTTCACGCCGCTTTCCGGGTAATCATTTACCATGAAAAAACCGGCGAGCTTCCCCTGCACTTTGATGAAAAAGGCAAAACGGTTTTCCTCCGTCCAGTAGCAATCCAGCCAGTCATAGCCGTATAATCCCAGAGAATTGACATCCTCGTCGTCGTACTGGGAAAACTCATATTCATATTTTTCCAAAAGGTTTCTCAGGATGTCCTTTTGCTCAGCCATTACCGGCACAATTTCAATGGTCATGGCAGCTCCTTTCCTATCAAAAAGCGGCGGCTTCCTCTAAATAAGTCCGCAGATACTGCTCCCGGATTTGCTCCGGCACCAGGATTCCCCCGGTTATCCAGAGATTATGGTTTGCCTGGGATAGCTTCCCCATCAGGAGTACTCTTAGGGCAGCATTTCCAACAGATACCCGATAATCGCGTGCATGGCTGTTCACCTCGCGGCTTTTGTTCCAGCTTAGCACATCCCTTTTTATTTGGCAACCGCTCTTTTTTAGGAAAGCAGAATATTCCTCTCTCCTTCCTCCAGAAAAAGAAGGCATTCGCCGTTACGGAAAATTTCCGACGCTGTGGTATCCTAGAAATACAAGGAGGTACTCACTTTGTGCGCATGGGAATTCAAACAAAAAACGCGAACGGTCGCCAAAGCGCTGACCTACAGTGCCCTGTGGATGCAGCGGCATGGTCTTGCCTGCCAGGAGTATTCGCTAAGCTCTACTAAAACTGACCGGTGAAGCCGCCTTTATGGAGCTGTGGTTTCCGACTGTTCCCGCAAGCAAAGGTACAAACGCATAAAAAACCGGAAGACGCCTTTGCGTCTTCCGGTTTTTCCAGTTTCCCTGTTATCCAATCGTTGTGATGTCCACCAGGGCGATGTCCGCCACCGTCTTGTCCATTTTCAGACAGTCGGCGACCGCGTTGGCGGTATCCAGAGAGGTCAGGCAGACGATCGAGCGTTCCACCGCCTTGCGGCGAATCTGCACGCTTTCCCGCTGGGGCTGTCTTCCCTTCGCAGAAATGGAGATCACATAGTCGATTTTCCCGCTTTCGAGCAGATCCATGATATTCGGGCTGCCCTCGGAAATCTTCTTGACCACGTTTGTCGCCACCATGTTCTTGTTGAGCACGTTCGCGGTTCCCGCCGTCGCGTAAATGTCAAAGCCCAGGGAGGCGAATTTGTCCGCCACCTCGATGGCCTCCTGCTTGTCCTGATCGCGTACGGTCACGAGCACGCCGCCGCTCTTTTTCATCGTGTTGCCGGATGCTACCAGCCCTTTGAGCAATGCCTCCTCAAAGGTTTTCCCGATGCCGAGCACCTCGCCGGTGGATTTCATCTCCGGCCCAAGCTGGTTATCCACGTCGTGGAGCTTCGCAAAGCTGAACACCGGAACTTTCACCGTGACGAAATCCGGCTCCGGATGGATGCCGCACTCATATCCCAAATCTTTCAGGGTCGCGCCGAGCATGAGCTTGGTGGCGATATCCACCATCGGCACGCCGGTCACCTTACTGATATACGGGACGGTACGGGAGGAACGGGGATTGACCTCGATGACATAGACCTCGTCGTTGTAGATAACATACTGAATATTGACCAGACCCACGACCTTCAACGCGCGCGCCAGCCTTCCGGTATAGTCGATCAGGGTATCCTTGATGCGCTTGGAAAGTCTTCTGGACGGGTAGACGGAGATGGAGTCGCCAGAGTGCACGCCCGCGCGCTCGACATGCTCCATAATGCCCGGAATCAGGTAGTCCTTTCCGTCGCAGATGGCGTCGACCTCGACCTCGATTCCCATCATGTACTTGTCAATGAGCACCGGATTTTCAATCTCATGCGCGGTGATGATCTCCATGTACTCGTCGATGTCCGCGTCCGAGTGCGCGATAATCATATTCTGTCCGCCAAGGACATAGGACGGGCGCATCAGCACCGGGTAGCCGAGGTCTGCGGCGGCCTTCTTCGCCTGTTTAGCGGTAAAGACGGTGTGCCCCGCCGGGCGGGGAATGCCGCACTGTTCGAGCAGCTCGTCAAAGCGCTCCCTGTCCTCCGCCGCGTCGATACTGTCCGCACTGGTACCGAGGATATTGACGCCGAGCTTGGAAAGATGCTTAATCAGCTTGATCGCGGTCTGTCCGCCGAACTGAACGACCACACCCCACGGCTGCTCGGTCTTGATGATATTGGTGACATCCTCGTCGGTCAGCGGGTCAAAATAGAGCCGGTCGGAGGTATCAAAGTCCGTGGAGACGGTTTCCGGGTTGTTGTTGGCGATAATCGCCTCGTAGCCCTGTTCTTTGAGTGTCCAGACGCAGTGGACGGAGCAGTAGTCAAACTCGATGCCCTGCCCGATGCGGATGGGGCCGGATCCAAAGACAAGGACCTTCTTTTTCTGGGAGCCGAGCGCTTCATTGTGAAGCAGAGCTTCGTTCTCCTTATCATAGGTGGAGTAAAAATACGGGGTCTGCGCGGCAAACTCCGCAGCACAGGTATCCACCATCTTATAAGAGGCGTAGAGGGGTTCGGAAATCTTCTGCCCGGAAAGGCGTTCGATTGTCGCATCGAGGAATCCATAATCCTTTGCCTTCTTGTATTTCTGAGCGGTTAGTTCTCCGTCCGAAAGCCACTCTTCCATTTCCACCAGGTTTTTTAGTTTTCCTAGAAACCAAAAATCAATCTTCGTGACCTCATGCAGGCTTTCAAAACTCTCGCCGCGTTTGAGCGCCTCATAAACCGCGAAGATACGCTCGTCATTCTGTTTGCGGATGACATCATAGAGTTCCTCCGTGGACAATTCCTTCATCTTTGGCATATCCAGGGTATCGAGCTTGAGCTCAATGGAGCGGACCGCTTTCATCATCGCCTGTTCAAAGCTGGTTCCAATGGCCATGACCTCGCCGGTTGCCATCATCTGAGTGCCGAGCGTGCGGTTTGCATAGACAAATTTATCAAACGGCCATTTCGGGAATTTGACAACCAGGTAGTCGAGCGCCGGCTCAAAGCAGGCATAGGTCTTCCCGGTAACCGCATTCAAAATCTCGTCGAGCGAGTAGCCGATGGCGATTTTGGAGGCAACCTTTGCAATCGGGTATCCGGTCGCTTTGGAGGCGAGTGCGGAGGAACGGGATACACGGGGGTTAACCTCGATGACCGCGTACTCGAAGCTGTCGGGCTTGAGCGCGAACTGGCAATTGCACCCGCCTTCCACGCCAAGTGCGGAGATGATGTTGAGCGACGCGCTGCGAAGCATCTGGTATTCCTTGTCGCTTAAGGTGACAGCCGGCGCGACGACAATCGAGTCGCCGGTGTGGATTCCGACCGGGTCGAGGTTCTCCATCGAGCAGACGGTGATGACATTTCCCTTTGCATCGCGGATTACCTCAAACTCAATTTCTTTCCAGCCGGAAATACATTTTTCCACGAGAATTTGGGTAATCGGGGAAAGGCGCAAGCCATTCTTTGCAATATCGCGTAGCTCTGCTTCATCTTTAGCGATTCCGCCGCCGGTGCCGCCCAGGGTGAAGGCCGGACGTATAATGACCGGATAGGTGATCTCCTTTGCAAACTCCACCGCGTCCTCAATGGTAGTGACGACCTTAGAGGGGATGCACGGCTCGCCGATTTCCTCCATGGTGTCTTTGAACGCCTGACGGTCCTCCGCCTTGTGGATGGTCAGGGGATTGGCTCCAAGGAGCTTGACGCCATGGGATTCGAGGAATCCTTCCTCCGCAAGCTGCATGGAAAGCGTCAGGCCCGTCTGTCCTCCAAGGGTGGAGAGCACGGAATCCGGCTTCTCAATTTCAATGACGCGCTTGACGACGTCTAAGGTTAGCGGCTCAATGTAGATA
>UQSL01000080.1 GCA_900543705.1 uncultured Oscillospiraceae bacterium | reverse complement strand
AGGGAAAGCCGGACTGGCTGCCCGGCTTTCCTGTCCAAATTTATTGTAATAGGAGTGATATAGGAAAATCCTGTTACACTGTCTCTTATAACATCTCCTCTCTCAAAAGGAAGGGTTGAAGTTTGGGGATCTTCTTTGATATCTCTCATGTCGATAAAACCGGCGTTCAATCGATCGCCTTTGTCAAGGAAGTATACAAATACGATAGAACCGCCGGTGTAGCTGGGACGGAGGTTAAAACAAGTATCTGGCAGAATATAATCAAACATAGGGTTTTTGGCGACATATACTCCATTTTCCAGTACCTTAGACCAATAGACGGGTACTTTTTTATCAGAGTTGTCGCTCAGAAGTATCAACGCGGTTCCGTTGTCTTCATATCCGTCAATATCACCGCTGGTATCTTCAGATACGACATTTCTGTCGATGCCAAAAACTCCATCATAGCTGTGCAAGGATGTTTCGTCGATTTGGTCAAATGCCCAGTCGTCGGGCAGTGGATATCCCATATTACCGCTGTATCCAGAGGACATATCACTGACAAAACTGCTGACAGAGTAGCCTTTGTTTGCAACAATCGAGCAGGTGTTACGGGAACCATAAATACCAATTCGATAGGAACGGCCTTCTTTGGAAGCGTAATCGTTGATTCCCTTAAAATAGGGTACAACTTTAGCATAGACTTCGGATTCCATGAAATCATAATCCACTGCAAAGTAAATGATTTCATCTTTGGGGACACCCAATACTTTTGCGGTGCAGAATGCCTTTTCCGCGTCAGAATACCCACGCTCTTCTGTGAAATAGTTATAGAGATCAGCTGTATCATTTTCCGTCATATATTCACGAGCATCTTGGTAAATGAGGAATAACCTCATATTATGAGCAAAAATCCTGCGCATTTCTGGGCGGAGTAAGTTTTTCGCTACTCTTTTCCCATCGATCACAACGTCCCCGGTAAGATATCTTCCGACGATTCCAAAGCCATCAATTTTGAGTTTTTCGAGATAGGCATCAGAAAGCCTGGTATAACAGTCAATTGCTGCAGCAGGGCGTGCCTGATTACCGTAGCTTACAAAAAGTGCCATCCATTCATTTAAAGTTACATTACCAGTTGGTTCCAATCCTACAAAACGCTGGAATGCCTGAATGGAAGTACTGGTGCTTACTGTAAATTTCCCATTGAAAGTACCGGGAGAAAAACGGTTTTTCTCGCCCCTCTTTGCATCGTAGCAATGCAGCGCATATTGGAAAAGTTGTGTAAGTCGTTGGATGGCGGCATCTCCGTATTTTTCATTGAAATAATCCAGAGCTTCGCCATCATAAGGAAGATTTGGACAGCACCTTCTGGTAGTGGGGCCAAAATTGCCGTTTGCAACGTCTGTGGGGAGGTGTTCCATTGCCTGTAATACATAAATCATGGCCTGTACAGTGCTTCGGCTGCAAACGCCATCACAGGGGCAGATACCAATATAATCTTGGTAGTAGTAATTGTACGTTTGTTGCATTTCTCGAATGACTGGATCGCCATTTGAGACTAGTTTGTACCACTCCATACTCAAGATGGCCTGAAAGAGTATCGGCAAAACATATTCGTGTTGCATAGAACCTGTAAGGCCGGCGTCATTTTGCATGTCACGGATAGCCTGTTCAGTCTGAGAATCAAAATTTCCATAATCCAGCCCTGGATCATACCCTTTGCAGAATAGACCATGCTGTAGGATACGAACAATGTTCCCCGAATCACCAAGCCTTAAGGTAGGGCAGGCAGCAAGGGTCTGATTCCCAAAAATACCAGTTACGGAACCGATATTCAACTCAATCTGTAAAGCCTCTACCAGTCCCATCATAACTAGAGTGGTGACAACTCCATCTTCCTCTTGTCGGTCAAATAGAGGATTATCACCGTAATTTTCATTTAACCATTTCTGTGTTTCTAATACTCGAATGTCCATAGCAATCCTCCTATTATTTTAGAACATATGTTCTTTGTAATTTTATTAGCATACATTTTTCTTTTATGCAATATTATTTTCTGGAATTCAAAAAAATATCCTTCCAATAACGGCACGGAATTTACAAAGCGCCTTCTGCCAAAGGGAGGAAATACAACCACGCTGCTTGAGGAGGAGCCGGCGCGTCTCGGGATTCGCCACAAGCTGATTCGCCCTTATATACCAGACATAATGGCAAGGCGGAACGCAGCCACTCTCCCAAGCAGGTCTTATTCGCTTTCCCTAATGTGTAACACATCATTGACAAACCAGCAGTGTCCCTGGGGCACTTTTACCCTTGGCTTTCAACAAGTGGTGAGGTTTCTTAGGCAGGCCCCTCAGATGGTTCCCTCCATAGAAAAACGCCCCGCCGATTATGGCGGAGCGTCTGATAGTACAACCGCAGCCATACTGTTGGAGAACAGGTTGCCCCAGAACACCGAGTACACGCCGAGGAAGCTTTCGGTACACAGAAGAAAGAGTACCGGAACAGCGCCGATGTTCATACTGACCATCGTTGTACGCTATCTTCAAAAACGGACGCCGGTCGCGACAGGCATCTTTACTTTAACGAGGGGACCTACTATAATAAAATCAAAGGAGGGATAACCCCATGCAAACAACAATTTTAGTGGCCGTTGATTTCACGGAAGAACAGCGGAACACTCTTGAACTCGCGGCGCAAAGTGCCGAATTTCGCTATATCAATCCCAAAGAAATAACGGAGAAGGATATCACCGAGGCCGACATTCTCGTAGGAAACCCGTCCCCGGAATTGCTGAGACACGCGAAAAACCTCAAGCTCCTTCAATTGATGAGTGCAGGAACAAACGGATATACCAAAGAGGTTATGCCGGAGGGTTGTATCCTCGCTTGTGCGACCGGGACCTATGGGCTTGCCATCAGTGAGTACATGCTCGCCTGTGTCCTGCAAATGTACAACCATCTGGCTGCTTACCATGACTATCAAAAGACCGGCGTATGGCGCAGGGTAGGCTTCGCAAAGTCCATCTATGGCTCCACGGCCCTCATCGTCGGGCTTGGAGATATCGGTGGGGAATTTGCCAAACGCATCAAAGCCCTCGGCGGATACACCATCGGCGTACGCCGCGAGGATTTGACCAAGCCGGATTACCTGGATGAGATTCATCTCAATGAGGATTTGGATCAGCTGCTCCCGCGCGCGGATATAGTGGCGCTCAGCCTGCCCGCAACCCCGCTGACGTATCACATGATCGATGCTAAGCGCCTTTCGCTGATGAAAGACGATGCGGTACTCGTCAATGTTGGGCGCGGAACGGCCATTGACACTGACGCGCTGTGTGAAACGCTTACAAACGGCAGACTACTCGGCGCGGCGCTCGACGTCACCGATCCGGAGCCGCTTCCACCGGAACATCCGCTCTGGAAAGCGCGGGGTGCGCATATCACGCCGCATATCTCGGGCGGTGGGACGCTGCCGGAAACCAAAAACCGCCTGGCAAGGCACTGTGCCGCCAACATCAAGGCGTTTTTGGAAGGCAAAGAGCTCAAGAGCGTCGTCGATTTGGAAACCGGCTACCGGAAACTGAACCACTGAGCAAAACCGGCCCGAGCGGAGTAGTTGGGGCCGGTTTTTCATTTAATGCGCTGGAAACATATTCTCTGGCGCAGGATGTCCACTTTCGCTACACGGTAATGCCGTGCAGGGCCTCAAAGTTTTGGTAGAGGACTATGTCATTATCCCCCTCGCTTAGGCCCAGGGAAAGAAAACGCTCAAGTTCTTTTTCATGATCCCACATGGGAAAATCAGTGCCGAACATGAACCGTTCCATCCCCATATGCTCCATCATCACAATCGCATCTGTTTTAGAGAGCTTAAACAGGCTTGAAGAGGTATCAAAATATACATTTGGAAGCTTTAAGTATTGATATGCCTCGTCCCAACGCTCATAGCCGCCGTAATGAGCGGCAAGGCAGGTAAGCTCCGGCACCGCCTCCGCCACATGTGCAAGCCTGCGCGGGGCGGAGTACTCATAGCGACTGTCCCCCATGTGGAACAGGATGGGGAGCCCCGCCTTCGCTGCCATCCGGTAGACCGAAATCATGTCCGGATCATCAATGTCAAATTTCTGAAAATCTGGGTGCAGCTTGATGCCGTGCAGGCCTACCGATTTTGCTCCCGCTTTCAACCAGTGCGTGCGGGTAGCCTGCAAACCTCATATCAAGGTCATAAAAATCCCGTATGGATTCGCTCGCGCGCTCCGCGATTTTTCCGGGGAAGATGTGTGCGTGTGCATCAATGATTTTACTCATGTGTCCTGCCATGAAAAAACCTCGCTCTGTTTTGTCCTTCCGGGCTCGTTTTACCCGGATAAAAGAAACGCCGAACCCGCCTTTCGGCAGGTTATGGCATTTTCCAAATAACCCTGGCGATGATAGTTCTTATTATATCTCTAGCCACCGGGCACTGTCAAAATCACAAACGACAGCTTTTGGTACATGATTTTTTTAAATCTGTGGGATCTGTCTTGTTGGTCTCGCACACATCCCTGTTTTTATACAAATTATGCAAAATGGCAGAAAAGCTAACGGATGTTTCCAGTCAGTTTCTCCTTGTGCGGCAAAATAATCGGGCTGTTTTCGGAAACAATACCTAAGTATCAAATGGAAAAGGGAGCGACGCCCATGCAGCCTGTCATTCAGATAATCAACCTCTGTAAGCTCTACCGTCTTGCCGATCAGAACATCGACGCGCTGCGAGGAATCGATTTGACCGTAATGCCCGGGGAATTTGTCACCATTATCGGCCAGTCCGGCTCCGGGAAATCCACCCTTATGAATATCCTCGGCTGCCTGGATGTACCAAGCAGCGGTACCTACCTGCTGCGCGGTCTCGACACCGGCACGCTCGATGACGAAGAACTCTCCCTTATCCGCAACCGGGAAATTGGCTTTATTTTCCAGGGCTTTAACCTCATCCCCACGCTGGACGCACTCGAAAACGTCGAGCTTCCGCTCATCTACCGGGGAATTAAGGAAAAAGAGCGCAAAGCGCTGTGTACCCGGGCGCTCATCCGAGTCGGGCTACAAAACCGTATCCACCATAAGCCAAACGAAATGTCAGGCGGCCAGCAGCAGAGGGTGGCAATTGCCCGCGCCATCGCTTCCTCTCCATCGCTCATTTTAGCAGATGAGCCGACCGGAAACCTCGACCGGGAATCCACCAAAGAAGTCCTCTCTCTGCTACAGGAGCTTCACCGGGGCGGGAGCACGATTGTACTCATTACCCACGATGATTCCATCGCCGCTTCGGCAGAGCGCTGCATCCGGGTGGAGGATGGAAAAATCATTTCGGACAACAGAAGCAAAAGCCAGTGTGCTGCGGGATAAATCCGCGGCACACTGGCCAAAGCTAATACGTTAACTCAGGACGTAAATCTCCACATTTCTTCTGCCGAATTGACGGCTTTCCTCATAAGTGTCGAAGAAGAGATCCACAATGGCGTGGCCGCTCATCAAAGCGGTGCCGGTATCCGCCGCCACGGCATATCCGTATACATACGAGCCGTCCACCGTGCGGATAAAGAGTTTCGTTCCATAGGGAATCAAGTTCGGGTTAACCGCCACTCTACCGACAGCGGCACGCATTCCGCTCGCGGTTCCAGCGCCCTCTGTGGCTGAGTAGGCAGTTGCGGAGCCCGTAATGACGGAACTGTACTGGGTCGGCACGCCGTTTTCATTCAGGGTAATCCCGGACGGGGGGTCCATCTGGGAAACCATGTTGGAAGTGCCGACCATAATCTGCTCGGTGACCGGCTGTGCGACAATTTCCTCCTGCACATCGGTGTCCACGAGCTTGCCATCCACATATTTGTTGACTGTGTGGATTTGGCGAGTGCCGTCGCTTCCGCGGGAGACAACTACGCTTGAGCCTGCCCTCATGGTGGAGGTCTCCTCATAGGTCACCTCATGGGGGATGGCTTCAGTCGTGACGGATTCCTCGTAATCGACTCGGCTGACGATGATCATCTCGTTTTCGCCGACAGTTGCGTTGGAATTGACATTCATCAAATCGTTTTCATCCAGGGTAACGCCTGCCTGCTTGAGTGCATCACCTGCCGTGCCTCCGGTGAGGTACACGGTTTTTTCATTTCCGTCCGCACACACGGTGACAGGGAATGCCCGGGCAATTGAAATCGAATTGATTTTTCCATTTTCCGATTCACTGGTCACCTCGTCATGAGGGCCGACCGTGATTTTTGATTCTTCCAGTATTTCGTTAACATCTTTTTTCATTGTTGTACAGACAAACTCATTGTTTTGGTCCACAATTGTGACTCTGTTGGTATTAGCCACCACGACGCAAAGAATGGTACAACACACGGCTGCAAATATTGCCACAATGCATGCTTTGCTTTTGAAAAAGTGTTTTAGCTTGCCGGGCAACAACCTGAAGCTAGTCATTGAATTTCTCCTTTGTCGGTAAAATTTTGATTCGTGCTTCCCCTTGTGTTTTGGGAGCCGCTTATCATTATTTTTCCTGAGTCCTGCCAATTATATTCACTAAATCACAAAGTGTCAAGGGTTTGTGTCCCTACACTTTTGTATAATTTGACGAATATCCCTTTGAAAAATAGGAGGGAATTAGGAAGATAATGTCATTTCCCCGATTTTTTCTTGCAATTTTCACAATGGATTTCTCAGGTCTTTTTGTGGATAATCGTAAAATTCCAGCCGGCTTTTTTCTATAGGTATTTTTCCTATAATTTTTTATAGTATTATTTAATTTTTATGAAAATAATCCAGTTGTTATGTTCACCTCCAAATAGAAAGTAGGCTCGTCTTTTTTTCCGGTTCTTTGAAAGATATGCCGTTATCATCAGAAATATGCTATACTATCAAAAGAAAGAGAAAGTGACGCACTGCTCTTTTGCCTGTCCTTGCCAAGCGGATAGGAAACGATATTTCGCTATTTGAAAACCTGGAGGAACCCATGCAGTTTGATATGACATATTGTACCCTCTGTCCCAGAAAGTGCGGGGTAAACCGCACCCTCCTACCCGGGGCATGCGGAGCTGGAAATACCCTGCGCATCGCCAGAGCCGCCCTTCACGAATGGGAGGAGCCGTGCCTGAGCGGGACGAGGGGAAGCGGAACCATCTTCTTTTCTGGATGTACCCTACGCTGCTGCTTTTGCCAGAATGCAACGGTGAGCCATCAGTATTTCGGGGCGGATATCACCCCAGAGCGCTTTGCAGACATTTGCTTTTCCCTTAAGGAGCAGGGCGCGCATAACATTAATCTCGTCTCTGCTTCCCACTTTATCCCGCTGATTCTCCCGGTCTTGCAAAAAATCAAACCGCACCTCGGGATTCCCATTGTCTACAACTGCGGCGGATATGAATCTGTAGAAACACTGCGCGCGCTTGAAGGCACTATAGATGTATACCTGCCGGACTTCAAGTTCCTGGATACGGCTCTGGCAGGGGAGTACTGCAAGGCTCCGGATTATCCGGAAACTGCACAGGCAGCCATCCTGGAAATGCACCGTCAGATTCCCGCCCCAGTGCTGGGCGAGGACGGTATCATGCAGCGCGGGCTTATCATCCGCCATCTGGTCATGCCCAACGCCATGCACGACTCGATGAGAATCTTAGGCTGGATTGCGGAAAACTTTGACCTCTCCACGGTTTTTGTCAGTCTGATGAGCCAGTACACGCCCTGCTATCAGAGCAATCTCTATCCCAAGATTAACCGTCGGATCTCCACTTATGAATATAATAAGGTATATGAACGCCTTCTCTCACTCGGAATACGGCAAGGATATGTGCAGGAGAAGTCCTCGGCAAAAGAGGAGTATATTCCGCCCTTTGATTTGACCGGCGTTCTCCCTGCGGAGGAACAGAAATGATTTCTTTCCACATCAGGTATTAGTCACAGTGGATAACTTTTCTTTCAAGCCGGGATAATGCTTATTCACAAACCCCCCTGGGAAAAGAATTGAACAGGACCAGTAAAAACGGACAATGGACAAAAGCCCCCTGATGTAGGA
>UQSL01000079.1 GCA_900543705.1 uncultured Oscillospiraceae bacterium | reverse complement strand
CCCTTTCAGTTGCTTGAACAATTTTTACTTTGAAATATTGTCTAACTTTTTGGGGCCACTTCAGATTGATTCCGGCCGCCTGCTTTTGTACGGCATAGGAAGTCAGTTTACTTTTTTTCGCATCATAATATGGGGACAGCCTTCATCCAAAAATACCTCGCCGAATTCTTCATAGCCCAGCCGCTGATAAAAGCCCTTCGCACGCAGTTGTGCGCCAAGCTGCGCCTCCTTGCCGCCGAGTTCTTTGATCTTGTGCTCGAGCGCCTCCATTACCGCTCGCCCGGCTCCTTTACCACGAACGGATTTTCTCGCACAGACACGGCCAATCTTGTAAATACCGTCGTCTTCCTCATGTGCCGGGAAAGTACGCCCGGTTGCCACTGGATTTCCTTGCTCGTCGTAGAAAAGAACATGGAGTGCCACATCATCAATTTCATCCAGTTCGTTTTCAAACCCCTGCTCTTTGACAAAGACCTCATCCCGTACCAGGGCCGCGTCTTCAAAATCCCGTTTGTTTTGTACCCATTTCTCCTGCAACATTTTACCTTCCCTCGTCCCCGAGCACTCCTGTCCCCTATTATCTACTCTTCTGCTTACAAGCTGTATCCGCCGGCTTTGCAACCGGCTGTACCAAGATGATAGTATTTAACGCAAAGCACGAATGCTATCATTGGCCTTCGCCGTAGACGGGCCAAGAGTAATAGTTGCTCTACGGCTATTATAGCATAGGGAAAACCGGAAGTAAAGGTTTCCTAAACTCCCAAAATCAGATTCGCTGCCAGCAGGGAAATCACACCTGGTATTCCATAGAGAGCGGAAAATGCCGTCGTATAGCCGTTGGCCGCCAAAGACACTCCGGTAAAGCCGGAGGTAAGCCCTACTAAAAGCAGGGAAAGGACACCGGAGACCATGACGGAAAACGCCGTGCGAAACGGATGCTCCGTCGCGCTCACCAGCCTGATTGCCGCAAGTGCGGAAAACACCAAAAACAGGAGAATCCACAGGTTCATGAAAACAGCCCCTTTATTCTTTTTCAAAATCGATGTTGTACAAAACACTGCCGGTGATATGTTCCCGTTTTGCGCGTTCAATCAGATATTTCATTCTCGACTGCAGTGCCTTCATATCATAAATGTTGGCTTCCACAAGGTCAATATCGCTTTCCATGTTAAAACGCGCCTCAGCATTTTTAATCTGCTGCATGACTTCGGAAAGCTCTTCAAGGACCTCGCCGCGTTTCGGCTTTTCAGCAAGGCCGAGCTGCGCAAGCGCCATCCGGCATTTTGATTTGAGCGTTACCGCGTTCTCCATGCAAATCCTTCCTTTCTCACAGCAGATTTTCACTTTGCATCCATTTTCTGCTGTTTTATTGTTATGATACAAGCATAGTGCATTATGCCCGATTTTATACAGGGACGGAAAGGAAAATTGCCCATTTCCTGTTTATTTTGTGAAGAAAATGAATAAGGATAGGGTATCACTAAAAGCCTTAGGGAGGTGCGAAACTCATGATGCAATCATTTCACTGCCTGAAAGAACGCTATTGCCCGGTACTCGGGCGTAATGTTGCAGTTCAAACGTGGTTTGAGGAATCCGGGAAAACTGAGACCTGTCTATTCAGTGACCAGTGCAGGCACAGCCAAAAACACTGCCGGATTCACCACACAAAGTCCACAGAGTAAATCAGCATGCGGGGAAAGCATTAATGCTTTCCCCGCATGCTGATTTTTTTCCTGTAATCCCAATCGCTTCCTAAGGCAAGTGGCGCAACTGCATTCAGGCCGCGTTGCTGTTATTCCAAATGCTCAGTCAGGGCAAAGTCGATGTGCCCGGCGGAGACATCCGCCGCCAGCACCTTAATTTTCACCCGGTCACCGATTCTAAAATGTTCGTTTGTGACCACATTGACATATTCAATCTGAGAATCTGTATCGTAGGAACCCTCCGGCAGGTTTTCAATCCGGATAAGTCCTTCGACCGTGTTATCGAGCTCCGCATACAGCCCATGTGGGGCAACGGAGGAGATGTTCGCCTCAAATTCCTCCCCAAGGTGGGAGAGGATATACTCCGCCTTATAGCAGTCCTCGCACCCGCGCTCGGTATCCATTGCAGCAATTTCCCGTTCGCTCGAATGCTGTGCGGAAAAGGATGCAAAATTTTTATATCGCTTGGTGATCTTCTCTACAGGCACCCCTGCTACAAGGTCGGTCAGAATTCGGTGGATGGTCAAATCCGGATACCGGCGGATGGGGGAAGTAAAATGCGCGTAGTTGTCGAGCACCAGCCCAAAATGCCCGATGTTCGTGTCGCTGTACTTGGCCTTTGCCATCGAACGCAGCAGCTGATGGTTGACAATGCGGCCATAGGGAGTCGCTTTCGCTTTGGCGAGAATTGCGGCAAGCTCGGTGTTGCTACACTCCCCCGCCCGCATGCGATAGACCGGAAGGCTAAGCGCAGAGAGAGTTTCCGCCAGTGCACGAGTTTTATCGGCGGTCGGCTTCTCATGTACCCGGTAGACAAACGGAATCCCCATCTCCATCGCATAGGTTGCAGCAGCCTCATTAGCGCTGAGCATAAACTCCTCGATCATTTTCTCCGAACGGCCACGGTCGCGCGGCTGTACATCTATAGCTTTTCCCTCTGCATCTACCCTGATTTTGGACTCCACGCTCTCCAAGTTCAGGCTTCCGCGTGCAAACCGGCTGACTTCCAGCTTAGTTGCAAGCTCCTCCATCAGGGCAATCTCTTCAAACAGGCCCTGATATTTTTCTTTGAGCATCTCATCCGTCTCCCCAGCCAGAATGCGGTTTATCTCAGAATAGACGCCCTTGACCCGAGAACGGATTACTGATTTGCAAAACCGATAGCCCAGTATCCGGCCCTCGGCATCCAGATTCACAAAGCAGGTGAATGTCAGGCGATCCTCTCCAGGGTTGAGCGAGCAGATGCCGTTGGATAGCTGCACCGGCAGCATCGGCACAACTGACTGCGCATAATAAACGGATGTACCGCGTTCGAATGCCTCGTTATCGAGCGGACTTTTCGCAGTGACATAGTGGGAAACGTCTGCGATGTGCACACCCAGCAGGTATCCGTTTTTCGTCCGCTCAATGGAGATGGCGTCGTCCAAGTCCTTGCTGTCGCTCGAATCGATGGTGAAGATGGGAAGAGCGCGCAGATCCTCTCTGCCTGCATATTCACTTTTTGGAATGCCGGCCGCCGCAATCAGCTCCGCCTGCGCAATGACCTCGGAGGGAAATTCCTCCTCCACATGGTTGAAGGCGAGGATGGATTTGCAGCACACTTTCGCCAGATGGGAGTTGCCGAACACCTCCAGGATCTCGGCCCGGTGGTCGCCGTGGTGTTCTCCCCGCTTGAAAATGCGGGCCATCACCTTGTCGCCTTCTCTGGCATCCAATGTGTGCTTCTTGCTGATCCGAACTGGAAACCGGATGGAATTGTCCGGTTCTACCGTACAGATGTCCCCTACCCGGTGGAATACTCCGGTAAAGCCCGCTTCATTCTGGCTGATGACTGAAATCACCCTGCCCGCATCCGAGGAACGCTCGGTCGGTTCGGATTTGACGAGCACCGTATCTCCCGGCATCGCGCCGAGCAGGTATTTCCCGGGAATAAATACCTCCCCATCTTTCTCTGTGAATCTGGCAAAGCCAAAGGTACCATTGACCCGGGTGACGACCGCCTTTTCAAACGGGGTAAATTCGATTAGGCGGTATTTCCCCTGATAACAGACGACATCACCGGTGCCGGTCAGATTATCGAGAATCCGGCGGACATCCCGCTCGGACACCCGTTTCCCGCCCAGCTTCTTTCGTATTTCTTTTAAAGAAAGCGACGTTTTTTTGCTACGCCGCAACAGCTGTAAAATCTTATCTTTCATAGAATGATCCTTTCTCCGTCACTACTTGTATTGTATCCTGCTCGAATGATTTTTGCACAGTAAAATAAAAATTCTCTGTAATTTCTGCTTTTAAAATGCAAAAAGCCCTGCGTTTTTCGCAGGGCTATCGGCCGTCAACTTGATGCATATCGCACTATTTAAAGAATACAGAGACAATATTGACCGCAATCGTAATGACAAACAGAACGATTCCCAGGATTTTGGTCCAGCGGGCCAAAATCGCGTCAATGGTTCTCCCGGAGTTTTTGCTGAAATAAGAATCGGAGCTGTCCCCTCCGGTAATCGCGTTCATACCCTGCTCGCTGCGGTTAGACTGCATAGCAACAATGACAATGAGCAGTAAGCAAGTGATAATCATCAATACGCCGCTTACAATTTCCCAAACGTTCAAAACTGGCACCTCCATCAGTTAGCGTAAGAACACTTTCTTTAGTGTATCATATCAAAAAGTGATTTGCAAGAACATTCGTGTAAAATATTGGACTGGCGCCACCGTATATATCCCTCTCAGCCGGAGATACTAACAGTGACATTGCGGACCGATTGATTCAGTGTTTGGCTGCGTTTGCCTGGTCTTTGTAATGTCTGCACCGAACCGGGGTTTTCCGGTTCGGTGCTTTTTATCTCAGGAAAGATGAACACCAGCATAAACTGAACTGCCTTCTTTGTTTCTATTCCGGAATCTCAATCCAGCGCGGCGGATTCGGATTGCTCCACAAATCATCCCAGGGATTTTGGGGATCCCGAGCTCTCATTTTTTCTAGAGTTGCATCTTCATTGCCGCGCAGCCCACTGGGGCTTTGTGCGACCATGCGACAGAAACGCCCGATAATCCCCTTAGAGGTCTTGCTCAACAGCTCTGCCTGCATCAGGGATAAGCGCACAGCCCCCCTGAGTTCGCCCATATAAACTTTAAATGTAACTGCGAAGTTGTCATGTTCCCTTCTTTCCCTTTCGCAAACAGATCGCATGCGGCACTTCTCTTTTTTCATGCCCAGAAAGCCGCAATTCAAAAGAAAAAAGACGCTGCCGGTTTCGTGCAGCGTCTGATTCCAACTTTTACTTTTTGAGTACGTCGCTTGCCGCGAAGTAGTTGTTGAGCTTTTCTACCAGCTCATCACAGCTGACGCCGTGAACCATGCAGGCCTGTTCAAGGCTCTCGCCTCTAGATGCCGGACAGCCAAGGCAATGCATACCCATTTCGAGGAAATAGGTCGCAGTCTGGCGGTCCATATCGAGTACTTCACCTATCAGAGTATCTTTTGTTACTTTATTTGCCATCAGAAGGGTGCCTCCTTAATTTGCGGCGGAATAAAACTATCCCGACTTTGTCTATTTTCTGTTTTCTATTATAAGGATAAACATATACAAATTCAATATACATTTATGCCAGAAATAAGTACCGTCCCCTGTACAAAATATGTGAGGAGCCGCTTATTTTAAAGAAAAAAGAGAGCAGTCTCAACTGACCACTCTCTGGAAATTCGATAGAAAACTAGTTGTTTTCTTCTCTCATTTTTGCAAAGCACTCGCTGCAGTATACCGGGCGATCCTCACGGGGGCGAAACGGAACTTTTGCTTCTTTGCCACAGCTTGCGCAAGTAGCAGTGAACATTTCTCTTTCCGGTTTGGAAGCATTCTTGCGGGCGTCACGGCACGCTTTGCATCTCTGCGGTTCGTTAACGAAGCCTTTGGATTCATAGAACTCCTGCTCGCCTGCTGTAAAGACGAACTCAGCTCCGCACTCTTTGCATATTAACGTTTTGTCCTGAAACATGGTTTTATACCTCGCTTTGATAATTTGCGCCCGTGGACGGAATTAAACCGACACCTTTGATGATTTTGGATCAACGCTCTGTCTTTAAGCTACCGAGGGCATATAACAACCGGAAAACCGGTTTTTGGTAGAAATTTATAAGCGGGTTTATGATACCGCTTTTAGTTTACGCCTTACACGTTGCAGGGCATTGTCCACGCTTTTAATGGAACAGCCAAGCTTTTTTGCCATCTCGCCATAGGAACAACCGCTTAAATACAGGGTGAGCGCACGCTTTTCAAAAGCCGAGAGTACACCGGAGTTCTTGCTCAGTGCTTCGTCAAGTAGTACTTTACGAATCACCGTTTGTTCAGGGTCGACAAAAATGGGACTTTGCAACGTATCGGGAAGATTTCCGATACTATCGTCACTCAGTGACAGATAATTGCTCAACGGTATATTTTTATCCCCGAGTGCCTTTGCCGCAGCAGATTTCATACTGTTACGAAAGCAGACACCCGCAAAAGCTCCAAAATTGGCATCCATATCATACCGGTAAGCAGAAATCGCTTTCATAAAACCAATCAGCCCTTCCTGAACCAAATCATCCCGTTCCATTCCCACAAACCGAAACCGGGAAGCATAAGCGCGGATTTTAGGAAGATACCGTCGGACGAGTTCCACCACACCGATGTCGCTGCCCGAGCGCCAGAGTTCCAAGAGCTCCTCATCCGTAGCAGTGTGATGCGGCATTGTATCATCTACCCCGTCCTGCCGGCTTGTACCGGACTTAAATCAGCTAAAAATTGGTTTCTTGTCTGCATTGTACTACAGCCTTTCCGGTTTGTCAATCTATTCTTTTGTCAATTTTTGTAAATTCATATTTGTTTTGTCAACCGGTATGGGCGGTTTTGACAATATTATGATTCGGATTAGTCAGTGGAATTTATTTACGTAGGTTGTCCTTGGAAGGACCCGCTCAATGCCCTCTTCAAGAACCAAATAGAGGAAAGCTGCGAAAAAAAGAACGCGACTGCAATGCCGGTTTTCAGACCCCTCCCACAGGGACAGCGGTGGGGCGCGGACTTCTCGCCATAGAATATGCATAAAGCCCTACTCCAAGTATTCTGTAAGGGCAACCGCAGATAGCTTTCCGTTTCCAGCAAAAAACCGCTGGAAAAACCAGCGGCTTTTTGGTTTATTTCATCTGTTCCATTTTATCCGCAGCATCGTCAAGCCAGTTTCCTTCAAATAGCTCGATTGCACCAGCGTCACATGCCTTGGCAAGTTTCGGATCGACCGGAAGCTTACCGAGGACTTCGATTCCATATTCTTTCCCGATTTCCTCCATGCGGCTTTCGCCGAACAGGCTGATCTTCTTGCCGCAGTCGGGGCATTCGACATAGCTCATATTCTCGACCAGACCCAAAATGGGGATGTTCATCATCTTCGCCATATTGACCGCCTTCGCGACAATCATCGAGACCAGATCCTGTGGAGAGGCGACGACGATAATCCCGTCGAGCGGAATTGACTGGAAGACAGTCAGAGGGACGTCTCCGGTTCCTGGAGGCATGTCGACGAACATGAAGTCCACATTGTCCCACAACACGTCGGTCCAAAACTGCTTAACCGTGCCCGCGATGACGGGGCCGCGCCAGATAACAGGGTCAGTGACATTTTCAAGCAGGAGGTTGACGCTCATTACGTCAATTCCGGTCTTGGTCTTTTCCGGATAGATGAGGTATTTATCGCCGAGCTGTCCGCCCTTTGCGCGTTCGTTGATGCCGAACACTTTCGGGATAGACGGGCCGGTAATGTCCGCATCGAGTACTGCGGTATGATATCCCTTTCGATTCATTAGCACCGCCATCATCGAAGTGACGAGGGATTTTCCAACGCCGCCCTTGCCGCTGACAACGCCGATAACTTTATTTACATGGCTCAGTTCATTTAATTTCTCCACGAAATCCGATGGCCTCGTGCGCTCGCCGCAGTTGCCGACCGAGCAGCTGGAGCAATCGTGGGTACAGCTTTCACTCATGGATGCCAACTCCTTCTATGATTTAACACTTCATATTCTCCTGTTGCCCGTTCGGATACAGGCTTCCTTGTCCATTATAATGTGCATATGCAAGTTATGTCAAGTCCGGGCCGTCCCCTGCACCGTTAGTGGATGATTTCCATCCCGTTTGGCACCCTGTGCGGGCTGCTGTGGCGTCTTCCGACGCCGGTCGTCTTTGCCTGCCTGTATCCCTACTATTTTCGCATCAGCTTGTAGCAACATTTTCTAATGTTAAATATGGAAACAACAACTGAATTCCTCCTGAATCAGGAAATGTACCACTGAGCCTGTGCATTTCACAATTCGCTGTATAACCCGTTACAGATACCAAGTTCCTTGGCAACCTCTGTGCTCGG
>UQSL01000078.1 GCA_900543705.1 uncultured Oscillospiraceae bacterium | reverse complement strand
TTTTGTAGCCTTGTTCCACATAAACCGTCTGGCGGTATTTAACTGATTAACAAAACTGCAAAGGACTGTGGTTGGAACCTTTCTTAAACCATCTTGTGGTAGGAGGACAACACCAATCCACAGCATCCTGTAGCACATAGCCCTTGGAGAGGGGCTCTAATAACTACTACTCTATCATACAAGGAGGAAAACAGACATACCGCACAGGAAATTTTCCTGTGCGGTATGTCCGGATTAAGGGGATAGGGTATGGAGGTTAATGAGAGTCTGCTGCGTCTTTATCACGGAACAGCAGGGAAATGCACCAGATGCCCGCGATTGCGACGAGGGTGTATACAATACGGCTGATGATTGCACCCTGGCCACCAAACAGCCAAGCGACAATGTCGAAAGAGAAGATTCCGATGCTGCCCCAGTTGAGCGCACCAATAATCACTAACACAAGTGCGATTTTATCGAGCACAAAAACATCTCCTTTTTAGGCCTTGAAAGGGCCGGTTAATTTCTGAAAATAGTATGATCGGAAAAGGGAAGGACTATTCAAACATCTTTGAAATTTTTTGTCCAATGGATTCAAAGAATTCCACAATTGCAAATTTTACCTCATATTTCTGAGGATTTTCTAAAATATCCTCCTGTTCCTCGGAAAAAACCTGGTCGGGCGGGGTCTTTTGCTCCGCTGCCGGCAGACACATCTGCGGGAAGGCAATACACCACCAGTTGTGACCTGCCGCTTCGCCGATTTCAATGCGAAGCGCATCATAATTGCCTGCCGGCAGGGTGAGCGTATCATAGACGCGGGTGGTGAAATAGGTGTTTTGCAGGCTGACCCTGACCGGATAGTCATATCCCTGCCGTTCAAGTTCCTGTTCTGCTGCAAGCTTAATTTGCGGCAGATGGGAGGAAAGGGTATTCAGGGCGTCCTCTTTTGTACTATTTGGTTGAAAGTACGCAGAACATTCTTGCAGGATACGGTCGCGCACCTTGATTTTGAGCGCCTGATCCTCTTTTGTGTTGGAATTGGCGAGAATGTGGATACGGACTATCTCGTTACGGATATCCGAGCATTCTCCGGCAAACGCGGTAAAATCAGTGGTCATGCAAATCAACACGGACAAAATCAATCCTGCGAAAACAGATAAAATTAATTTTTTGCGCTGTGTCATAAATACAACCCCTTTGCTGTCGTGTGCCTAAAGTATGTCCATCCGTTTTTTGATTATTCATGAAACTGAAATTTTTCCAAATTTTTGCAGGTTTATGGATAGCCCCGCCAAATTGACGGCAGACATACAAAAATCCCGCCGATATCGCAGGATCGACGGGATTCTTAGTCTGTCAGAGCATGTGGAGCAGGGAACGCACCGCGTAAGAAGCGAGTAGATAGCCCGCAACCGGCGGCACAAAGGAGATGCTGCCCGGGCTGTGCCTGCCTGCGGGAGAATCTCCCGAACAGATGCCCTGTGCGGGAAACTCAGTACTGAAAACCACCGGGAGACCTGGAATGGAGCGTTTTTTACACTCCCGGCGGATGATGCGCGCAAGCGGGCAGCCACAGCCTGCCGTCTGCTCAATGGTGCCGGTCCGCAGCAGGGAAGGGTCAAAACGATTGCCGGTACCAAGGCAGGAGATGAGCGGGATGCCGCGCGCTCTGCACTGCTGTGCCAGATCGAGTTTCGCCGTCACTGTGTCGATGGCATCAAGGATAAAGTCCGGATGCAGGGAGAGAACTTCCTCCCGGCACTGAGGCAGATAGAAGGAATCGAGTAAAGTCAGTTTGAGAGCGGGATTGATAGAAAGCAGGCGATTTTTTGCCGCGATGATTTTTTTTTCGCCGACGGATTCCCCGGTGGCAAAGAGCTGGCGGTTGAGATTGGTGATGTCCACGGGGTCATGGTCCACCAGAATGAGGTGCCCGACTCCGGCACGGCATAGCGCCTCCGCGGCGGCCCCGCCAACCCCGCCGAGCCCCAGCACACAAATACAGGAGCCGGTCAGAATCTTAAGCCCTTGTTCTCCAATCAGTAATTTTTCTCTGGACAGCCAGTGTTCTGTCATGGAAAGTCTCCTCTCTGAAAATAACGGGGGTGAAAACCGGTGCCATCGAACAACGGACAGCAGGAATACCAGATGCATTCACAGGATTCACAGCCTACCGCAAAAAAAAGAAAAAAAAAACCACCCGGGAAAGGGACCCCCGGCAAAACCAATTACAATAGTCCCCCGCCGTGCCGTCGCGCAAATGATAAAACCCATCTTTTCAGACAGGTGGGTGCCCGCCTCGCAGCGTCTCGCTCCCTTCGTCCGGAAACCCGGGAGGTCTGCAGTCTGCTGAAAGAGCTTGGGGCTCCCTTTCATTCGGTGTTGGATTAAATAAATTGCCCTGACACGAGCACAGTAGGGAAGACTTCTTGTATCCCATTATAATACCATTATAGGGGAAATGCAACAAGGAAGTGACTGAACTGATTAAATTTATTGTTGAATATCATAGAGGTCGGACAGGCGATCCATGAAGAGTTCGGATACATTGTTGAATTCATCCTCATCTTCAATTGCTTCAAGGTATTCCTCCTCGCTGTCCTGAATGACCTTGAGCACAACGAGCTCACCGTCATCGTCCAGAGAATCAGCCGGGTTATCATAAACTGGAATCAGGGCGACATATTCGCTGCCTTCAAGTTCCAGGCTGTCAACAAATTCAAACTCGTGCTCCTGGCCTTCCTCATCCATCAAGGAAATCAGGTTTGGTCCAAATTCCATATTTTGGTCTGCCATGATGAGTTCCTCCGCTCTCGTTTCGCCGTTTGTTTCAGTAAATTGAAATCTTAACAGTGGTTATTATTGTACTCGAATTTCCGGTTGAAGTCAATGAAAACATCCAAAACAGAGTATGTCCGGGGTGTAAAGTTTTTATCCGGGATACAAAATTGTCAGGATGATTTCCAGTAAAAAACAAATTGATTGTATAGAATCCTTTTCACTAATTTATAAAAATATTAAAAAAAGTTTTTAAAAAGTATTGACATTATCCACATTGGATGGTATAGTATAGATGTAATCAAGAGAAAGTACTTCAGAAAAACAAAACCTAGATGAAACCCCAACAAGAGCAAGGGTTTATGATGAGTATATCAGTGAACTGTGGTTTTGCAAAGTCGAGAAGTACTGGTGTCGTAAGAAAGGCAGATGAGTCCCATGGCAAGTGAAGAGCAGCAATTTCCCGTATGTTCCATGATGACGATGGGACATACAATCGTCAGAGCGTGACAAAATCCGGTCATCAATAAAAATGTCAGATGCTTTTCATATTCTGTGAAGAGAAAGCAGAAGGAAAAGCCTTAAAACAGATGAAACTGACAAATGGGTATACAGCCAAAAGAAAAGATAATCGCGTTGTTACGTTAAGACAAGATACAACTGAATAGAAACACAAGTTCCAAAAAAACTATTTGGTGTAAAATCTGCACATGAAAGTGGTTTCCTGAACAGACAGTTTCGAAGTACAGAAAGCGAAAAAACCACAAAGAACCAAATGTCAGTAGATATCTTGATATGCTAAGCTGATTAAAACCGGCATCATTATAAAAAGCCAAGTATCAATACTGATGTGAAAGGTGATTCCAATGGAAGTAATAATTTCCTGATATCCTTTTCAAATGAGAAGAAAATTCGGAATCCCTAGATGCCCCAATGCAAAGATTCTTTTTCTGTAATGAAAAGAGTATGTAACTCTCAATGTGTGGAAAAAGATAGAACAGAAAATGCAAGCAGAAAGGGAAAGGTTTCGTGTAGTATGCCAGATCAGATGAGATGAGGCCACAGTGGTAAGAAAGATTACTGCTGTGGCCTCATTGTTTTGTTATGTTCATAAAAAGTTCAGACTGGAAACGACACAATCCCTTGTTTCAGGGGTTTTTTTTCGTTATAATAATAAAGTCCGCTTGCCTGTAGCCTTTTCTAAAGGGAATCGGCCGGCCTCCCTGCGGATAACAGGGGTGATAATACGTGTAAGCTCCCTTGACAGTCAAGGATACAAGAGTTTTGGAATCGGTGCAACTCCACGGGAACTATCCGGAAAGTGGAGAATGGATTCCGATTAAGGCAGATAAAAGTACACTTTGTATTTTGCAGAAGCGAAGCTTATCTGTCAGGCAGGGAAAACAGCTGATGCAGACAGCGCCTGAAATGCAATGCCGGAAAACGGCGGAATGGAGTTTTGGAATATGAAACGGAAAATTGCCAGTTTGGCGGCAGCAGTTTTGTCTTTGTCGATGCTGCTGACAATGACAGGCTGCCAGGGCGTGGAAACGGAGGACCCGATTTTGGACGCAGATATCGAGTTTATCCAGTTTGAAAAGCCCAAAGAGGGAGATAAGATTGCTACGATTGACACAACCTACGGAAAGATCACGGTTGTAGTCTTCCCAGAAGAGGCTCCCAAGGCGGTCGAGAATTTCCTGACGCTTGCAGAGCAGGGCTATTATGACGGGACTTGTGTCTTTTCCCTGGTATCCGATCCGAATGGGGCGTTTCTCGCCGGTACAAGCGACAAAAAGGGGCGCAATGGCACCAGCATCTATGACGGCAAGGATTTTGACTATGAGCTCTCGCCAAGTCTCTGGTCCTATGCGGGGGCGCTCGGCTCGATCAGTACCAAGGATAAAAAGGCGAGCAGCCGGTTCTTTATTGTGAGTGACGCCGAGGTTCCGCAGGAAATGCTCGACCAGATGGTAGAAGCCGGTTATCCGCAAAAGGTTGTCGACAAGTTTGCCGAAGTTGGCGGAGCACCGATTTACTCCAGGCTGTACACCATCTTCGGCCAGGTCATCGAGGGAATGGATGTCGTGGACAAAATCGTTGCCGCTGAAAAAACGGACAAAAACGTCCCGGTGGAGGATATTCTCATCAACACCATTACCGTCAGTGAATACCATGAGGAATAACATTTTGACTTGAGCGAGGTAAAAGAAAACAATGAAAAAAAGACTTTTTTCCCTGCTTGTGGGGGCTGCCCTTGTCACGGGACTTCTGAGTGGGTGTGGCGAAAAGCAAAGCGTCTCCTCCACACCGGTTGGGGGGGATGGCCTCAAGGAGATCGGGACGATTACCGTGGACGAATCCAAACGGGAAAACAAACTCAAAGAGGAAACCGGCCTTCGCCAGTTCCAGGCCCCGAAATCCGGGGATACCGTGGCGGTTCTGGAGACCAGCAAGGGTACTATTAAGATTATGCTGTACCCGGATATCGCACCAAAGGCAGTGGAAAATTTTGTAACTTTGGCCAGACGGGGTTATTATGATGGGATTACTTTCCACCGAGTCATGAAAGACTTCATGATTCAATCCGGCGACCCGACCGGAACGGGCCGGGGAGGGGAGAGTGTGTTTGGGAAGGACTTTGAGGATGAATTTTCCCTCGACCTTTACAACTTCCGCGGTGCGCTTTCCATGGCGAATACCGGGAAGGCGGATTCTAACTCCAGCCAGTTCTTTATTGTGCAGGCCGGGGCAGACACCATGCAGGAGGCTCTTTTTTCCTCGAATGAAGGGCTTTATACCCAGGAGATCCTGGACGCCTACATGGAAGTAGGAGGAACCCCTTGGCTTGATCAGAAGCACACGGTATTCGGCCAGGTCTATGAGGGAATGGATGTCGTCGACAAACTGGCGAAGGTTTCTCAAGATGCAAATGGGACTCCCACAAAGGCGGATACCATCACCAGTGTCAATATTTATAAGGTACAGTAATCGAATAGATAAAAACAGGGCGGCGGATTTATATCCGCCGCCCTGTTTTGTGACGAACAGAAACAAGTAACTAATCATTGGCCGGGAGAAACAGAGCTGCGTTTTAACTGGTTACCCTATGCTTGGTACAGGGTAAAGAAGCCGTAAAAAAGAAAAGACGGCAGCACTCCTTACTGTCGTCCCTTGGCTGCCCAACTGCAAAACCGGGCGGGGCTGTCAACGGCAGGCGTAGCCTGTTTATCTTGCCGTTGGCTGGCTCGAATTACCATGCTAATGATTGTCAAAATACTTGAAACAAATCGTATAAACAACGTGACTTAGTAAAAAAAGAGTTACGGCAAATATGCAGCCCACCATGTCTGTTTTACAGATTGCAGAATACAAAGCAAGGACAATAAGACTGATATTTGTAAACTCGGACGTAAGGGTATATGCTTTACCGTTAATGAATAAGTTTCTTTCGTCCTCGTCCATTATTTTTGCACGCCCAATTTTATGGACGAAATGTTCAAACAGAAAGGTGACAATACCCCAAGCTATTAACGCTGAACCAGTTGCCACCACAAAAGCGGCAGGCAATCCTTTTATAAAACTAAAAGGTAAAAGCAGAACACCAACACCAATGAACATACACGCAAAAAACTTTTTACTTTTTCTCATGTCAATCCTCCTCAAAATTAAATAATTCTTCAATCGTCAATCCGAATATCTTAGCTAATGTATGTGCCAATAATACAGACGGATTGTATTGCCCTTTTTCCAATGAAATAATTGTTCTTGATGAAACTTGAACTAAATCTGCGAGTTGCTGTTGCGTAAGTTGCTTCTCTATTCGGCATTCTCTTACTTTGTTTGATAGCAATGCAGGTACTTCTTTTTTCAAATTTTTATCCCCTATTTGCATGAAATAAACTTCACATGAAATTTATTTCATGATAGCACTCTGTTCTGCATATGTCAATAACTTTTTGATTTGATTGGAATTGTGGTGCTGGCAGTCTATCTCTTGTTTATGGTTTCTGCTTCTTTACCGTACATGAGATTGGTACAGGGTAAAGAAGCCGTAAAAAAGAAAAGACGGCAGCACTCCCGGCTGTCGTCCCTTGCTATCTCCCCACTAAACGGGATTTTGTCAATATAGTATCCTACTCAATAAAAGAGCGGCTCATAATATAAAATTCATCTTGGCTTGGTTGATACTTCTTTTCCATCTTTTCTAATGTATCATCATTTATTTTGTTCATTCATTATTCTCCTTTTCTGATATGAGATGAAGTATATTATCGTGAATCAATCGGCGGATTCTTTTTTTCATTTTGTCCGATGCTGCATACCAGCGCCGTTGTGCTGCTGCATTGGACCGGATGGAAAGAGATTCTATCCCCTGCAAATCAGCGGATTCCTGTTTGATTGGTTTTCATGATACTGCTTCTGCTGTATCCTTTGACAAATAAGGCAAAAAGGCGCTGTAAATCGATCTTGTTCCAAGATTATGATAAAAATCCCCTGCTGTAAAATATGCATATAGAGGAAAAACAGCTGAGAAAACCCAATGCAGGAATTCTCAGCTTAATTTCATCACACCAGTTTAGTTTTGTCAAAAAGGAAGTGAACAGGGAAGCCGTCTTTCATCTCGTGCTTGACTTCTCCCTGTACAAGCGGCAGGAGGTACTCAAAGGCTTCCTGGGTGACAAAAGTACCTTCATGATTCAACCACTTTTTCGGGAAGGTCTTTTCCTGGAACGCTACCCTGCCGATATCGCAGGTGGAGATGGAGATCTGGTAGGGATGATTGGAGAGGCGCTCAAAAACCATCATTTTCCCGGTTTCTCCGGCGAGTGCCGCTTCCACGGCTTTGCGCCCAATGAGCCGCGCTTCCTCCAAATCGGTCTTGGAGGCCAGATGTGCACTGCACCGCTGTGGGACATTAAGCTCAATCGAACGCACTTTACAGCCGATATGCTCAGTGACGAGCTGCTCAAGATATTTGCCGATGCCGGCAAGGTACTTGTGGCCAAACGCATCGGTTTTGCCGCTCTGGGTTGACTCGGCGGCGTATTTGCCGTCCGGGGTGCGTACGCCTTCGGAGACAGCGACGATGACAGCCTTGTGATCCTCGTGTGCTTGTGTGACGTCCTTCAAGAATTTTTCAAAGGTAAACGGCGTCTCAGGCAGATAGATGAGATGGGGAGCATTTCCGCCCAAAAAGCGGGGAAGGCAGGAAGCGGCCGTCAGCCATCCGGCGTTGCGGCCCATGATTTCCACAATCGTCACCGACTGGACGTTGTAGACTTCGCTGTCCCGTATGATTTCCAGCATGGAAGTAGCGATGAACTTTGCAGCGCTTCCATAACCCGGCGTATGATCGGTCACGGGCAGGTCGTTGTCAATGGTTTTGGGAACGCAAATGACGCGGAA
>UQSL01000077.1 GCA_900543705.1 uncultured Oscillospiraceae bacterium | reverse complement strand
GCCGCACTGGTACATCTTGAGCTCCGGGCCGACGACGATAGCCGAACGGCCGGAATAGTCGACACGTTTGCCGAGCAGGTTCTGACGGAAACGTCCCTGTTTCCCCTTGAGCATATCAGACAGAGATTTGAGCGGGCGGTTGTTCGGGCCGGTAACAGGCCTACCGCGCCGGCCGTTATCGATCAGCGCGTCGACTGCTTCCTGGAGCATTCTCTTCTCGTTGCGAACGATGATGTCCGGAGCTCCAAGTTCCAGCAGCCTTTTCAGACGATTGTTGCGGTTGATCACACGGCGATACAAATCGTTTAAGTCGGATGTCGCAAAGCGGCCGCCGTCAAGCTGTACCATCGGGCGGATATCGGGCGGAATGACCGGGATGACATCGAGAATCATCCATTCCGGCTTGTTGCCGGAGGTACGGAATGCCTCGACAACTTCCAATCTCTTGAGGATTCTCGCCCGTTTTTGCCCGGTAGAAGCATCGAGTTCCTCTTTGAGCTCTTTCGCCAGTTTTTCAAGGTCGAGCTTTTGGAGCAGTTCCTTGATGGCCTCCGCGCCCATGCCGGCGCAGAATTCATCCTCATATTTTTCCCGCATGTCGCGGTATTCTTTTTCGGTAAGCAGTTGGTTTGTTTCAAGCGGCGTACTGCCAGGGTCGGTTACAATGTAAGCGGCAAAGTAGAGAACCTTCTCGAGCAGTCTCGGGGAGATGTCGAGGATGAGGCCCATGCGGGAAGGGATTCCTTTAAAGTACCAGATATGGGAGACAGGGGCCGCCAGTTCAATGTGGCCCATTCTCTCTCTTCTGACCTTTGCACGGGTAACCTCTACGCCGCAGCGGTCACAGATTTTGCCTTTGTAACGGATTCTCTTGTACTTTCCGCAGTGGCATTCCCAGTCCTTCTGCGGCCCAAAGATGCGCTCGCAGAAAAGGCCGTCACGCTCCGGTTTGAGCGTTCTGTAATTTATGGTTTCGGGTTTCTTGACCTCTCCGTAAGACCACTCACGGATCTGCTCCGGAGAAGCAAGGCCGATTTTCATAGATTCAAATGCGTTAAATTCCAAAATTGCGACCCCTCTTTCTTAGAAATCTTCTTCGTCGCTAAATACGTCTTTATCCAGGTCGAATCCGTCCGGCTCTTCAAACAGGCTTTCCGGCTCCTCCTCCATGACGTCTTCTTCCTCCTGCTCACCGATTCCCGTCATGCCGGTATCCTCATCTTCTGCATCGTGGACGGCATAACCTTCCATGTCGCCTTCCACCGCGACATCCTCAAAGGCCCCATCGTCCATATGATGCATGCCGATATCGTCATCGTCGTCGAAATCCTGCTTGAGGTCGATTTCATTCCCGTCTTTATCGAGAACGCGGATATCAAGTGCGAGGGACTGGAGTTCTTTAATAAGGACCTTGCATGCCTCCGGGATACCCGGCGTCGGGACGTTTTGTCCCTTTACAATGGCCTCATAGGTCTTGACACGGCCGACCACGTCATCCGACTTGACCGTCAGGATTTCCTGGAGGGTATAAGCCGCGCCGTACGCCTCGAGCGCCCAGACCTCCATCTCACCAAAACGCTGGCCGCCGAACTGAGCTTTACCACCCAGAGGCTGCTGCGTGACGAGGGAGTACGGTCCGGTGGAACGGGCGTGGATCTTATCATCAACCAGATGATGGAGCTTCAGGTAATACATGTAGCCGACGGTGACACGGTTGTCAAACGGCTCGCCGGTGCGTCCGTCGTACAGCTGCACCTTGCCGTCTTCCGCATAGCCCGCCTCTCTGAGCGCATCGCGGATATCCTCCTCGTTTGCGCCGTCAAAGACTGGGGTCATAATCTTCCAGCCGAGCGCCTTCGCTGCATAACCCAGATGCACTTCCAATACTTGCCCGATGTTCATACGGGACGGGACGCCCAAGGGATTGAGCACGATATCAAGCGGCGTGCCGTCCGGTAAAAACGGCATATCCTCCTGCGGAAGAATGCGGGAGACGACGCCCTTGTTACCATGGCGTCCCGCCATCTTGTCGCCGACAGAGATTTTTCTCTTCTGCGCGACATAGCAGCGGACGACCATATTGACGCCAGGGTTTAATTCGTCGCTGTTTTCCCGGGTAAATACTTTGACGTCGACCACAATGCCGTACTCCCCGTGCGGAACCTTCAAAGAGGTGTCGCGGACTTCCCTTGCCTTTTCGCCGAAGATGGCGCGTAGCAGGCGTTCTTCCGCGGTCAGCTCAGTCTCCCCCTTTGGAGTGACCTTTCCGACGAGGATATCGCCGGAACGGACTTCCGCGCCGACGCGGATAATGCCGCGGTCGTCGAGGTCTTTAAGCGCATCCTCGCCGACATTCGGGATGTCGCGGGTGATTTCCTCAGGTCCAAGCTTGGTATCGCGCGCTTCGGTTTCATACTCCTCGATGTGGATGGAGGTATAGACGTCGTCGCGGACAAGCTTCTCATTCAAAAGGACTGCGTCCTCGTAGTTGTATCCTTCCCAGGTCATAAAGCCGACTAGGGCGTTCTTGCCGAGGCTGATTTCGCCGTTGCTCGTAGCCGGGCCGTCCGCGATAACCTGGCCTTTTGTGATCTTCTCGCCAAGCTCCACAATCGGGCGCTGGTTAATACAAGTTCCCTGGTTGGAACGCATGAATTTGACCAACTTATAGCTGTGGTTGCTTCCCTGCTCGGTGCGGATGACGATTTCATCTGCGCTGACGCGCTCGACGACGCCGTCCTCTTTTGCAAGGACGCAGACGCCGGAGTCGACTGCCGCCTTGTACTCCATTCCGGTACCGACAATCGGAGACTCGGTCTTGAGCAAGGGTACTGCCTGGCGCTGCATGTTCGCGCCCATCAGTGCGCGGTTCGCGTCGTCGTTTTCAAGGAACGGAATCATTGCCGTTGCAACGGAGACGACCATCTTCGGGGAGACGTCCATGTAGTCGACGCGGGACTTATCCATCTCCACAATTTGATCGCGGAAACGGACGTTGACGCGCTGTTTGACAAAGCGGTTATTCTCATCGAGCGGCTCATTTGCCTGGGCGACGACATATTCGTCCTCCACGTCCGCGGTCATATAAGTGACCTCGTCGGTGACGACGCCGGTTTCCTTGTCGACACGGCGGTAAGGAGCTTCGATGAAGCCATATTCGTTAATTCTCGCATAGGTTGCGAGGTAGGAGATAAGACCGATGTTCGGGCCCTCAGGGGTCTCAATCGGGCACATGCGTCCATAGTGGGTGTAGTGGACGTCACGGACCTCAAATCCTGCACGGTCACGGGACAGACCGCCCGGGCCGAGCGCGGAAAGACGGCGCTTGTGAGTCAGCTCTGCGAGCGGGTTGTTCTGATCCATGAACTGGGACAGCGGGGAAGAACCGAAGAATTCCTTAATTGCTGCGACAACCGGACGGATATTGATGAGCGCCTGTGGAGTCACGATATCCATATCCTGTGCCTGCAGGGTCATTCTTTCACGGATGACACGCTCCATTCTGGAAAAGCCGATGCGGAACTGGTTTTGGAGCAGTTCGCCGACTGAACGGATCCTGCGGTTTCCGAGGTGGTCGATGTCGTCGGTAGTACCGACGTCATAGCCGAGGTTGTTGAGGTAGTTAATGGTAGAGAAGATATCATCAATGATGATATGCTTCGGAATCAGCTCGTCGATGCGGGCTGTAATCGTTTCTTTGAGGGCTTCTTCATCTGTCGTGCTCTCGAGAATCTCTCTGAGGACGGTGAAGCGGACTTTTTCCTTGATGCCTAAGGTTTCGAGCGGGTCAAAGGAAACGAAATCCGCGAGGTTCACCATGCCGTTGGAAATAACCTTGACGAGTTTCTCCTCTACATTGAGGTAAACGGTGTCGACGCCGCTGCGCTCGATTTCGTGTGCCATCTCCCTCGTCAGGGTCTGGCCCTCTTCGGCAATGATCTCGCCGGTCAGCGGGTTGACAACCGGCTGCGCCAGGGTTTTGCCCGTGATACGGGTGCCGAGCGCCAGCTTTTTGTTGTACTTATACCGGCCGACTTTGGACATATCGTATCTTCTCGGGTCAAAGAAGAGCATGTCAATATGGGATTGTGCACTCTCAATCGTTGGCGGCTCGCCAGGACGGAGCTTGCGGTATACTTCAAGCAAAGCTTCCTCGGTGTTCTTGGTCGCATCCTTTTGAATGGTAGCAAGCATGCGTTCGTCTTCGCCGAAGAAATCAATGATCTGCTGGTCAGTGGATAGGCCGAGGGCGCGGATAAACGTAGTGACCGGGAGCTTTCTGTTTTTGTCGATACGGACATAGAAGATATCGTTGGAATCCGTCTCATACTCGAGCCATGCACCGCGGTTCGGGATGACCGTGGCGTTAAACAGCTTTTTACCGGTTTTGTCAAAGTTCATTCCATAGTAAACACCCGGAGAGCGGACAAGCTGGGAGACGATGGCGCGTTCGGCGCCGTTAATAACAAAGGTACCGCTTTCGGTCATCAGCGGGAAATCTCCCATAAAGATTTCCTGCTCCTTAACCTCGCCGGTCTCCTTGTTCAAAAGCCGTGCGCGCACACGAAGCGGAGCGGCATAAGTCGCATCGCGTTCCTTGCACTCCTCCACCGAGTATTTCGGCTGCTCGTCAAGGCGGTAGTCAATAAAATCGAGTACCAGGTTTCCGGTGTAGTCCGAGATTGCTGAGACGTCGTGGAAGACCTCTTTGAGCCCTTCCTCGAGGAACCATTGGTATGAGTTTTTCTGGATTTCGATGAGGTTTGGCATCTCCAAAACCTCGTTAATCCGCGAAAAGCTCATTCGTACGTTCTTGCCCAGCTGTACTGGCTTGACATTCACCATAGGCTTAATTCACTCCATTCAATCTATTTGCAGTCCGACACAACGCAAAACACTGAGACTGGGCTGTATCCCCGCTCCGGTTTTTTGCATTTTAGGTCTTGTGTTTTTGTATCCCATGTGCTATAATACCATTATTTCCAGAAGGCGTGTTTGTCCATTTTGATACATTATAATAGTATACGGCAAATAAAGGGCAAAGTCAAGCATTTTTTGCTTGTACTTGCCCTTTTCTTTCTATTTTATTTTGCTATTTCCATCAGACCAGATGCCTGTCCACGACGCCGCGGATGAGGATAAAGGTAAAAATCAACGAGAAAGCGCCGCAGCAGATTAGATAAGTCTTCCTGGAGCGTTTGGAGGAAAGCGTGTTGGCAAACACCCCATACAAAATACAGGAGATGACAAGCGCCAACAGGTCCGCACAGATAATCACAAGGCCGAGCCGGGTACCAAGGAGGCTTGCAAAGTATTTTGCGCACCAGGTTGCTATGACATGGAAAGCCGGAACCGTAGCAAGCGGCAGGGTTGCAACGGAATAGTTGGTGCGCCCGGCCCGCAGGAAGATAAACGCCATCAAAATAATGATCGCCGCTGTTGTCACGCATTCTACTACCATGTGGAATCCTCCCTTTACAGCCTAACCGCTGTGTCGACGAAATTGACGATTGTTCGAGTTCTTATTATACTATAATAGGGGTGTCAAGTAAATCCGTTTTTTCCGAGAAAAAACATCTTGACTATCCATTTTTTCTTGTTATAATATTGATTGTAACTTTTTAGAGTATGGTCATCCCTGTCTTACAATATGCTACTGTGGCTCAGTTGGTAGAGCAGCGCATTCGTAATGCGCAGGCCGTCGGTTCGAGTCCGACCAGTAGCTCCAGACTGAGTCTGGACGCAATTTGCGTTTGGGCTCAGTTTTTATTTTGGTTTTTATTTGCATCTAGGGCTGATATCTTTTTGTCAACGCAACCCAAGCCCACAGAAAAATCCCGTGGGCTTTTTTGTATCCCCACAACGGGAGCCGCCATAACCCACTGGCTAGGTTCCCAATCATTTGGCACGGCATATTCTTCTTATAGACAAGACACAAGAGACTCCAGGAAAAACCACTCTCCTGGAGTCCTTTTTTGTGAAATCCATCGTTTTCTCCTAAAATTCTGCATTTCCACTCATATAAAATGTTGTATTTTCCTTGTAATCTTTCCTTTAAAACAGTAAAATAAGACTATATAAAACAATGCTTATGGTAGGGAAAGGAGAAACTGCATGGAAAATCTTTTTATCGGTGTCCAAAAATGCCTTGCGAATGAAACCTGCGACATCCTCTACCTTTCCGATCGTTTTTTAAATCTGCTGGGTTATTCCAGAGAAGAACTCTCCACAATGCTTGACAACAGCTTTTACCGGCTTATTTGTCCGGAGGATCTGGCGCGGGTTAAAGCCGCTTTCTATCCTTCTCCGGCCCCAAACACAGAGATTATCGCTGACTACAGGGTTTTAAAAAAAGATGGGAATACCTCGTGGATTCATGACACTTGCACCATGGTGCAGGAGAATGGGGTCGACACTTACTACTGTGAACTCTTTAACGCTTCCTGTTACTATACGCTGGACGGATATTATAAGAGCATTCTTGATTCCATGACCAATCCCGTCATTATTACGGATAAAGCATTGAATCTTACCTTTCTAAACAAGGCTGCGCGCAAAGCCTATCCACTCGGAGAAAATTATCACGGAAAACCCTGTTCATCTTTTCAGACTCCCTTTTGCCATACGGAAAACTGCTGTTTTCAGCGTTATCAGCGCGGAGATTCCGGTGCCATCCTGCGTGATGTAGACGGGCATTCCTTCCGAGTCATCTTCAGCCCCCTCATTTCCGCTTCTGGTGAGGAAACGGGATATGTCAGCGTTTCCACGGATATTACCGAGCTTTTGGAAACCCAACAGCAGCTCAAAATCAGTGAGGAACGCTACAAAGCGGTGCTTGAGCAAACCGACAATTCCATTTGGGAATACGACTTTTTCAGTAAAAAACTCAATCTGCTCAATGCCAACGGAAGGACGGCTCTCGAAACCGGAGGGCCGGGCAGTGTGTTTGCCGGTGCACCCTGGTCTTTATTTGAACAGGGGCTTATTCATCCGGATTCGAAAAAGGCTTTATTTCAGGCCTTTGAAGCTTCCCGCAGCGGGCAGAAACTCCCATCCTGTGAAATCCAAGCCAAGTCCAAAGAAAATACTTACCGGTGGTTGAAGCTGAGCGCTAATACCATTTATGATGCCGAGGGAACTCCTTTGCGTGCAATCGGCGTTACCCGCGACATCACCCACCAAAAGGATCTGGAAGAACTGTACAATCAGGAACACAAGTACCGTGCCTCCCTTACTTCGGACGCCATCGGTACATATGAAGTGAACTTGAGCAAGAACATCCTGCTCCACGTGGATACTAACAGTCTGTGCCCTTTACACGGGCTTCCCGATGAAAAGTATTCCACTCTGGTGGAGACAGCAGCGGAAAAACTGGTTTTCCCGCTTCATAGGGAAAAGATGAAAGCTATTTTTAATCTGTCCTCCCTTCTAGAAACCTTTGAGAGAGGAAAACGGGAGGTACTATGCGAATACCAGCGCTTAAACGATACCAATGAATATGTTTGGGTCCGGTGCAGTGCCTACCTGATCAAAACAGACGACGGGGAAGTCCATGCCTTTCTCTATATCAAAAATATTGATGAGGAGAAGGCCCGGGAAGAGGAATTACGTAAAAAAGCGGAAATTGATCCACTGACCGGACTGTACAACCGGGCCGCCTGTGTGTTGCGTATGGAACAAGGCCTGTTGCAGACCGCCAAGAATGGAAATCTCGGTGCACTTTTGATGCTGGACATCGATGATTTCAAGCAGATAAACGATACTTATGGACATGTCTATGGGGATGCCGTGCTTTCCGAGCTTGCCTGTAAGCTGATGGGGCTGTTCCGCAAGGAGGATATTGTCGGCAGGCTCGGCGGAGATGAATTCATCATCTACTTACAGAACATCCCGGATGAAAGTCTGCCGGTAAAAAAAGCACAGCAGGTTTGCGATACCATGCGTACCGTATACTCTTCCCTGGGAAGGGAGGGCATTCTCTCCTGCTCCATTGGAATCGCCTTTTCTCCCAAACATGGCACTCATTTTAACACCCTGTATCAGCGGGCGGATTCTGCCCTTTATCATGCCAAGCATTCCGGAAAAAATCAGGTAGATGTCTACCGGGAAACCCTGGCCCAGCAGCTGCCCGACGATGATACACAAGATGAATCCCTGCTTCATCACAATTATTCTGACAACATTACGGATTAATGATGACACCCAGTATGGTTACGTGATTGAAAGCTTTCCCTTGAAAGGATCTCAATAAGACGGGGGCACGTTCTTTTATCCAATGCGCGCTCCTTGCAGGCGGGGAATTTTATGGTTTTATAGGGCTTGGCGAACTTAGGGCCTCAGAAGGATGCAAAGAGCACAAAGGAGATTCACAACCAATACATGGATGTTTGGGCGGAAGCCTGTATAAGCAGGATCAAATGGCCGGATGGAGGCACCTGCCGCCTGCTCAACTACATGGATATCACAAAATACAAATGGTTACAGAAATTTGATGATTTGGAGGATTCAATATGAAAGTACTGCTCATCAATGGTAGCCCGAGGGCGCACGGCTGTACCTATACCGCCCTATCAGAGGTTGCGGGACAATTGAACAAACACGGGATAAAAACACAGATGTTCCACATTGGCAATCAGCCAATCCGCAGTTGTATCGCCTGCGGGCGGTGTGCAGGCAAAGGGCACTGCGTCTTTGAGGAGGACGGCGTCAATGAGTGCATTGATCTCATCCATGAAAGCGATGCCGTCGTCATCGGCGCTCCCGTCCATTATGCCAGCGCGGCGGGCGCCTGCTCCGCTTTCCTAGACCGCGTTTTCTATGCAAAGGATTCCTTTTCAACGAAACTGGGGGCCGCTGTCGTCAGCTGCCGGAGAGGCGGGGCAAGAGACACTTTTGTTCAGCTTCAAAAAAAAAAAACGTGTTCCTCAATAACGCGCTGCTCCTCCCCC
>UQSL01000076.1 GCA_900543705.1 uncultured Oscillospiraceae bacterium | reverse complement strand
GTCGGTGTATCGGTCCGCCCACGGGATATAGAAGGCTCCTATATGCCCTGCTTTCTCACAGGGGATACAGTGGCAAGTTGTCTTACCTCCGTTTTGGGAGTGAAAAAATATGAGTTTTCCCATCAGGCGGGGCACATCATGGCTGCACTGTTCAGTGCGAAGAAACCGGAACTTCTGGGACAGGAATTTCTCTGTTTTCATGTTTCCGGTGGGACAACGGAGTGCTTACATGTCAGTCCTCTGAACAATGGAGCGTTCCAGGTAAGGATCGTCGCGCAGTCCCTCGACTTAAAGGCGGGACAAGCTATTGACCGGGGCGGCGTCCTGCTTGGCCTTCCGTTTCCGGCTGGCAGGTACCTGGATGAGCTCAGCCAAAAGAGCAGCCGCTCTTATAAAATACGCCCGACCATGAAAGGAGCCGACTGTTGCCTTTCCGGCATCGAAAATCAGTGTAGGAGCCGACTCGAGCAAGGGGAGTTGCCGGAGGATATCGCCCGGTACTGTATGGAATCGATACGCGCTGCTATTGAAGAGATGACGAAACAGGCGCTTTTGCTCTGCGGAAAACTTCCCGTGGTCTATGCCGGAGGCGTAATGTCCAACTCCATGATCCGGGAGTATATGACACAAAAATATGACGCGTATTTTGCGCAGCCGGAGTTTTCTTCCGACAATGCGGCAGGAATTGCAATTTTAACTGCTAAGATGACTTTGGGAGGTTGAGATCGTGCCGATGATGAACGTACTGACTGTCACACAGCTCAACCGCTACATTAAGGCGCTGGTGGATTCGGATGAACGTTTGCGCACGGTATATCTGAAAGGGGAAATCTCCAATTTCACCAACCACTATAAAAGCGGGCATTTCTATTTCTCCATGAAAGATGAAAGCTCCTTGATTCATGCGGTAATGTTTCGCAGCTATGCTTCTAAAGTGCGGTTTGAACCGGAAAACGGCATGAAAGTCGTTGTCAAAGCGAGTGTATCTGTCTACGAACGAGACGGGCACTATCAGCTTTATGTATATGAGATGCAGCCGGATGGAATTGGTGCGCTGCATCTTGCCTATGAGCAGCTCAAGGCAAAACTGTATGCGCAGGGGCTTTTTGATGAAAGATATAAACGGGCGCTTCCGCGCTTTCCGGGGAAAATCGGGGTCATCACCTCACCGACGGGGGCGGCAGTACGTGATATCGAGAATATCCTGTCCCGGCGGTATCCGCTTGCGGAAGTGCTCCTTTACCCAGTGCTTGTACAGGGGGATGGAGCTCCTGCACAGCTGATAAAAGCTTTGAGGTATTTTGAGCGGACAAAATCCGTGGACATTATCATCCTGGGACGCGGAGGCGGCTCCATGGAAGAACTGTGGGCATTTAACAGCGAACAGCTTGCCCATGAAATTTTCCGCTGTACAATTCCGATCATTTCTGCGGTGGGGCACGAGACAGATTATACGATTGCGGATTTTGTGGCGGATGTCCGGGCTCCGACACCTTCTGCGGCAGCTGAACTTGCCGTTCCGGATGCAGGTCAGCTGATGCTGTACCTGGATCAGGTTGAGAGAAAAATGGACAGCATGGTAAACAACAGGCTGTCAGAATACGAAAAACGCCTGAATACCTGGAAAGAAAAAGAGTGCATGAAAGCCCCGGGCTTTCTGCTTGCACGCAAGGAAGAGCTTTTGAATGGCCTGAAACTGGATTTACATAAGGGCATACAGATTATTCTCAGCGCACAGGAGAAAAAACTGATCGATAGGAAAAGGGATTTTCGTTATTTTTCCGCTGCATCCCTTTCAAAAAAGGAACAGGAATTTTTGCGCTGCGCCGCCATGCTGGACACGCTCAGCCCACTGAAAGTTTTGACGCGGGGATACGGCATGGTTTACCGGGGAAAAGAGGTTATCTCCTCGGTGCAAAAAACGGCGCCGGGGGAACGGGTGGATGTCCTGCTCGGCGACGGCAGACTCAGTTGTCATGTGTTGGAGGTAACCCCTTCGGAAAGCGAGGAGCACAGTGAAAGAGAAAATGACATTTGAACAGGCAATGGACCGTCTGGAGGAGATTGTTCTAGCCCTCGAAAACGGACAGGCCCCGCTTGATGAAATGATGAAATTATATGAGGAAGGCGCAAAGCTTGTCAGTACCTGCTCTTCCAAATTGGATAAAGCAAAGTCAAAGGTGAAACAGCTCAGCAGTGAGGAAACCGAGCCCGTTGATGCAGAGGAGGAAGCAAAGTGACCTATGAACAGCGTATCATGCAGGCAGCAAAGAAGGTGGAATCCAGACTTTTGACCTTGTTGCAGGACAAGCCAAAGGAATATGCCAGTGTCCTTAAGGCAATGGAATACAGTCTGATGGCCGGCGGAAAACGAATTCGTCCTCTGCTCGTACTGGAGTTTTGCTCTCTCTGCGGGAAAGAAGAGGATGAAGCTTTGGACGCTGCCTGCGCAGTGGAGATGGTTCACAGCTATTCGCTGATTCATGACGATTTGCCCTGTATGGACGATGACGATATGCGCCGAGGCAAACCCTCCTGTCATATTCAGTTCGGGGAGGCGACCGCTCTGCTCGCCGGAGATGGCCTGCTGACGCTGGCCTTTGAAACAATCGCTGCAAGCAGCCTGGATTATGCAAAGAAAAGCCGCTGCGTCTTGGAATTGGCCAGGGCAGCCGGTGCCCACGGGATGATTGCCGGACAGGTTATCGACCTGGACAGTGAAAATAAGCAGGTTTCCGAGCAGACTCTTCATCTGCTCTGTACGTTAAAAACTGGGGAGATGATTCGGGTTGCCGCCAGAATCGGCTGTGTCTGCGGGGATGCCACGAAAGAACAAATACAGGCGGCTGACCGTTATGCTGAGAAAATCGGCCTTGCTTTTCAGATTGAGGATGATATATTGGATATCGTCGGCAGGGAAGAAAAACTCGGAAAACGGATCGGCAGCGATGCTACCAGCCATAAAAACACCTTTGCCACTCTGTATGGCATCCAGCGCTCCAGGGAAATGGTGGATGCCCTGACAAAGGAGGCAAAACAGGCTCTGTCTGCCTATGCCCCCGAAAAAAGGATTTTTTTGTGTGCGCTTGCGGACAAGCTTGCGTCCCGTGACAATTGATTGAGGTGTGATTATATGCAGACACTTCAGAAAATTTGCGGCAATTATGTCTTATGCGTCGCGCTTTTGGCATGGGTTGCCGCGCAGGTTTCCAAAACCATACTGAATTTTGTCGCAACAAAAAAGTTCCATGCAGAACGTTTGGTTGGTGCAGGAGGAATGCCGAGCGCCCACTCGGCACTGGTTTGTTCCATGTCCATTGCGGTTTCCAAACTGACCGGAGTCAACTCTCCTGAGTTTGCCATTGCCTTCATTCTTGCCGCAGTAGTGATGTATGATGCAATGGGTGTCAGGCGCGCAGCAGGAGAGCAGGCGAAAGTACTCAACAAAATTGTATTTCATTGGGATGACATTGTGAAAAAGGAACCGGACTCTGATGCGGAGGGGGCTGATGACGCCTCAGAGGAGCTTTCCAAAAAGGAGCTCAAGGAGTTTTTGGGACATACTCCCTTGGAAGTACTGGGTGGCGCCCTGCTTGGAATCCTAATTGCAATGTTGATTCCAAAATTTTAATCTTTGGCATTCCTCTTACTTTAGGAGATAACTTGTATGGCAAGAAATAGATTGCTTGATGGGATTAACAGCCCCGCCGATGTCAAAAAGCTGTCGGCTGTTCAGCTTGAACAGCTCTGTGCAGAAATTCGGGAGGAGTTGATTGATACCATCTCCAAAAATGGGGGACATCTGGCTTCCAATCTTGGTGTGGTTGAGCTGACTTTGGCACTTCACCGTGTCTTCGATTCCCCGCAGGATAAAATTGTGTGGGATGTCGGACATCAGTGTTATACCCATAAACTGATTACCGGGCGCAGGGATTCTTTTTGCACGATTCGCAAAAAGGATGGATTATCTGGATTTCCAAAGCCCTATGAAAGTGAACATGACGCTTTTATCGCCGGACACAGCAGCACCTCTATTTCCGTTGCGTTGGGTATGGCGCAGGCCATGCGCTGCCAGGGAGACAAACATACGGCGGTTGCCGTTATCGGCGATGGCTCCATGACCGGCGGTATGGTCTACGAAGCACTCAACAACGCTGGAAGAAGCATGTGTAACCTGGTAGTTGTGCTCAATGACAACAATATGTCCATTTCCAAAAATGTCGGGGCCCTTTCCAAATACCTCACGGACTTGAGGACCAAACCCGCTTATTTCCGATTTAAGGATTTTGTAGAGCATGCGCTTCTTAAAATTCCCTTTGTCGGAAAAAACATATGCGAAGCGCTCTGGCGCTCCAAACGGATGCTTAAATACATGTTTTATAAAAATACAATGTTTGAGGATTTTGGATTTGTCTACCTTGGTCCCGTGGATGGCCATGACATTCAAAAGCTCACCGACGTTTTGGAGCGCGCCAAGCAGATGCACTGCCCGGTATTCGTCCATGTCAATACCGTGAAAGGAAAAGGATACTCTTATGCGGAGGAAAACCCCGGAGCCTATCACGGCGTCTCCCAGTTCGACATACAAAAGGGGACAACTGAAGATCTGGAGGCTAATTTCTCCAGTGTATTTGGCAAGACTCTCAGCGATATGGTGGATAAAAATGATAAAATTTGTGCTATCACAGCCGCGATGAAATACGGTACCGGGCTGCAGTACTTTTCTGCACACCATAAAAACCGGCTGTACGACGTGGGAATCGCGGAGGAACATGCGGTTGCCTATGCGGCAGGCCTTGCCAAGGCCGGGATGGTTCCTGTGTTTGCCGTATATTCCACGTTTCTACAACGCGGTTATGACCAAATCGTACATGATATCGCTATCAGTGGACAAAAGGTCGTTTTAGCGGTTGACCGTGCCGGGATCGTGGGAGATGATGGGGAAACTCATCAGGGTGTCTTTGATGTTTCCTTTTTAAGCTCCATTCCCGGTATCACTATTTTTTCTCCCAGCAATTATGCGGAGTTACGCATCTGCTTGAACCATGCGATTACTGAGGAGTCAATAAAGGGCTGCGTTGTCCGTTACCCGCGTGGAAAACAGCATAAGGACGCCAACGGTATTGCCGCAGTCAACGGGCATCTTTTGTGTACATCAAGGGGAAGTCTTGCGGATGTTTTGATTGTATCTTACGGCCGGCTTATCTATGAATGCCGGGAAGCAGTGAAACTGCTCGATGAGCGGGGAATCCACGCCGACTTACTCAAGCTGGTTCAGATTAAGCCGGTTGAGCCTTCTGTCTTTGACGAAATGATGGCTTACCGGAAAATCTTTTTTATTGAAGAAGGGATGCAGTCTGGCGGGGTTGCCGAGCACGTTCTTGCTACACTGTACGAAAAGGGCTTTACCGGCAAATGCCATATCCGTGCCATTCACGATTTTGTCCCGCATCAGTCAGTCGCGGAGGCGCTATGTTCCCTTGGACTGGATGCGCATTCGATTGCCGGATTTGTACAGGATACGGAGGAGCACTCATGAGAGCGGATGTTTTACTGGTCGAGCAAGGGTTGTGCCCCAGCCGTCAAAAAGCACAGGAGCTCATACGGTCCAAAGCTGCTTTTTCCGACGGAGCTTTGATTCAAAAGCCTTCCCAGGACCTGCCGGGAACAGCAGTCTTAAGCATTGATAAAAATGCCTCTGTCCTGCGTTATGTCAGCAGGGGAGGACTTAAGTTGGATGGTGCGGTGCAGGCTTTTTCTCTTTCTTTAGTAGATAGCGTGTGCCTGGACATCGGTGCATCTACCGGAGGTTTTACCGACTGCCTGCTACAGCATGGAGCGAAGCGGGTGTATGCGGTTGACGTCGGCCATGGACAGCTTGCGCCAAGGCTTCAAAAGGATCCAAGAGTCCATAATTTGGAGGGAATAAATGTCCGGGATTTGACGGGTGCGTTGCTTCCGGAAAAGATGGATTTCATCTGTACGGATGTCTCCTTCATCTCTCTTTCCCATGTATTCCCGGCAGCCGCCCGGTTTTTAAAAGAGGACGGCAAAGCTGTTTTCTTGGTGAAACCCCAGTTTGAGGCGGGCAGGCAGGCGGTCGGTAAAAACGGTGTGGTGAAAAGCCCATCGGCTCATAAGAATGTACTGGTAGAGGTTTTATCCCTGTGTATAAAAAACGGTTTTAGCGTCTATGGCCTGGCCTATTCACCCATCTGCGGCTCGGATGGAAATATTGAATACCTGCTCTATTTTGGAAAACATGGCCCAGGTCATAGCTACACGGAATCCGAACTGAAGACCCTTATCAAACAGGCATTTGCTTATCTGAGACATCAATAAACGAGGTAGTACGATGAACATAACAATTATGCCAAACCTGGATAAGAAAAACAGTGCCGCATGTACGAGAGCGGTGAGCCAAAAGCTCCATTCGCTGGGTGTGAATGTCTATCTGGATGAAATTTACCGCGAGGTCTTTTGCGACTGCCCCGCGCAGTTTGCTCCTTATGAAGAGGCAGTGGAGCTCTGTGAGATTCTGATTGCCATCGGGGGAGACGGGACAATCATCCGGCATGCGAAAAGCGCGGCGCTCCATGGTAAACGGTTGTTTGGCATCAATGAAGGTCGTGTCGGCTTCCTTGCCACCATTGAACCCCATCAGATGGAAAGGATAGAAGACCTGGTTTGTGGAAATTATACGGTAGAACGCCGGATGATGCTTGAAATCGATCGGTTTTCCGGGCAGGAAAAGACCACCTGTTATGGACTTAACGATGCGGTGATTTCCAAAGGTCCCTTTACCAGGATGATTGATTTTCAAGTGGAATGTAATCAAAAACTCGTCGGGGATTACCGGGGGGACGGTGCGGTTTTTGCCACTCCGACCGGCTCCACCGCATATGCGCTTTCTGCCGGGGGAGCCATTATCGATCCCGGACTCGAAGCAATTGAGATGGTGGCAATTGCCCCGCATTCTCTGATTTCCCGCCCAGTGCTCTTTTCTTCGGACAGCGTACTGGTACTCACCGCCGACCAGCGCAGTGAAAATTACAGCGCATATTTATCAGTGGATGGGGAAACGGAGATCCCGCTGCGGCCTGGGGACTGGGTCGTCATCCGGCGTGCGCCGATTTATGCGGAGCTTATCAATTTGGGCGGAAAAGCTTTTTATGAGGTATTAAATGAAAAAATTACAGGAAGAAGGTAATGCACACGATGAAAACGATTCGACACGCGAAAATTCTCGAACTCATTGCAGAACACTCGATTGATACGCAGGAAGAGCTGCTCAAATGGTTGAGGGAAAGCGGTTTTGATGTGACACAGGCCACTGTTTCCCGCGATATCAAGGAGCTTCGCTTGGTCAAGACGCTTTCTTCCGACGGTACTTATCGTTACACGACCAGCAGCAAGGATGCCAAATCAGATATCTCCTACAAATTTCACTCCATCTTTACCGAATCGGTCATCAGTGTGGATTATGCTTCTAATTTTGTCGTCATCAAATGCTATGTGGGAATGGCAAATGCCGCATGTGCGGCACTCGATTCCATGCACTGGAATGGGATTGTCGGTACTCTTGCCGGTGATGATACCATTTTTGTTTTAATGAGAACTACGGAACACGCCGTTCAGCTTTTAGATGAACTGAAAAAGCTTCTGGCAAAATAAAAGTGAAACTTCTGCACATAATGGAAGAGAGGGGATGTGCCGATGCTCAGTGAACTGTATATTGAAAATGTCGCAATCATCGAAAAATCCTCAATTGAATTGTACGAGGGATTCAATCTTCTTACCGGTGAAACGGGCGCCGGTAAATCCATCCTGATTGATTCCATCAATCTGGTATTGGGCTCAAAGGCTTCTCGGGAGCTTATTCGCACCGGAGCATCGCGCGCTTTGGTTTCCGCACGATTTACCGGCATCAATACTCAAGCTGTGGAAGCTTTGCGGGCGCTGGGCTTTGAAACAGAAGAGGAGGGAGAAGTCCTCCTGATGCGTGATCTATCCGTCAATGGACGAACCGGCTGCAAAATTAACGGCCAGCCGGCTACCGTTGCCATGCTGCGGGAAATTGGCTCTCACCTTATCAACATCCATGGCCAGCACGACAGTCAGGCCCTGCTGATGCCGGAACGACATATCGGGATTTTAGATGAGTTCGCAGGACTTTCCGGTGCGCTGGAAGAATACCGTGCCTGCTATCAGGATTTACTCGAGCACCGCTCCAAATTGGCCCATTTCTCCATGGATGAAGCACAAAAGGCCCGGAAAATTGACCTGTTGCGCTTTCAAATTGAGGAAATCGAACAGGCACAGCTCCAGCCGGGCGAGGAAGAGGAACTGGCTCAACGCAGGGACATCATCCGAAATGCTCAAAAGATCCAGCAGAACCTGAATTTGGCACATTTGTGCCTGGCGGGATCGGAGGAAACGGACGGCGCGCTCTCCTTGCTCCGGCAGGCTTCTGAGGCTGCCGCACAATGCGGTCCATATCTGGATGGGATGGAGGAAGCCTCCCAAAAGCTATTGGAACTATCCTATGAGGCGGAGGGATTCGCGGAGGATTTTCGTGCAGATCTCGATACCGTGGAATATAACCCGGTGGAGCTTGACGAAATCGAGGAACGCCTGGAACTAATTTACCGACTTCGGCGCAAATATGGGAATAGCATTGAGGAAATTCTCGCGTATCTGGAAAAAATCCAGTGCGAGCTCGATGAGATTGAAATTTCAGAGGAGAAACTCGCTGAACTGGAACAGGAGATTGCAAAGCTTGAAACTAAAGCCATGAAGCTTGCAAAAGGCCTGTCACAGCGGCGTAGGCACGCAGCAGAGCAGTTTTCCGACGCTGTTCAACAGGAGCTGACCTTCCTGGATATGCCTCGTGTCCGCTATGAAGTACAGGTAAGGGAAGTGAAACTTGGGGCAAATGGAATTGATGATGTGGAATTCCTGATTTCCACCAATCCCGGCGAGCCGCCAAAGCTCCTTTCTAAAATCGCATCGGGCGGCGAGCTCTCCCGTATCATGCTCGCTATCAAAAACGTCATAGCTGACAAAGACCCGGTGGATACCCTTATCTTTGATGAAATCGATACCGGGGTCAGCGGCAGGGCAGCGGAAAAAATCGGACGCAAGCTTAAACAGCTTTCAGAAAAGTGCCAGGTCATCTGCATCACACACTTGGCGCAGATTGCGGCACTTGCGGACGCTCATTTGCTCATTGAAAAGCACAGCGATGAGCAGCACACCTATACGGATGTGACCCTCCTTGATGAGGAAGGCCGGGTGGAAGAGTTATCACGGATTATCGGCGGAAGCAACATCACCAAACTGACCCGGGAAAATGCCAAAGAGATGTTAAAGCAGGGGGCAAAAACTCCTCTTGACAAGTAAGAAAA
>UQSL01000075.1 GCA_900543705.1 uncultured Oscillospiraceae bacterium | reverse complement strand
ACGGAGATTATCGGGGTTCCCGATGGGATAAGGCCCGCATCCGCTGCCATCACAGCGACCTCTACACAGACCTTTGTTCCCTGGCCAAACATTCGCAGGGTGTGTGCCATAATTTCGACCGGGCCGTAACCGCCAAGCTTGGTGGAAATGCCCCGCTCTGCTCCGGAAAGGACATGTGCCGCAGTGCAGACCTTGATGCCTCGGGCAAGAAGCTCCGCCCGTTTTTCCTCCGGTACCCGGTTTTCATTTAGGTTCTTCGAACCATAGGCACAGGTTACGGCGACGACATTGAAGCCCTTTGCCTGGGCATCCGTTACATAATCGAGAGATAGACCCGTGCTTGTAGCAATGACAACATCATGGATGCCAAGCTCCTTCGCCTGTTCAAAGGCAATACGGATCGTCTCCTCAGTGTTCTGTTTCCCCTGGCGTTCAAAATACATAAAAAAACTCCTTTCCTTGTCAAAAGCAGATATCATTTTACCCCGATTGAATGGGATTTTCTACTACAATTATTATAATTCTACACTCCTAAAACTGCAACGCTCACGGTAAACTACTTTCAGTTTTTTCTAAATATCTCCTTCGTGCGAAATAGATAATTTTCTACAAAAAACTTAGAGAATACTCCCCTTGTCGTCGACGATCTTCCACATTATAATTTGAAGCAGGATATTATTTTGAATCATTACTCTCGGATTGATGGAAAAGGAGCGTAAAAACTATGCAGTACAATTTTGATCAGTTTGTCGATCGACGAGGTACCGGCAGTTCCAAGTGGGACAGTCAGACCGGACCGTTTGGTGCAGAGGGGCTTCTCCCGTTTTGGGTTGCAGACTCTGATTTTGCGGTTCTACCGGAAATTCAGCAGGCCATGGCAGAGCGAATCAAACACCCAGTGTTCGGCTACACCGTTGCAAGGGAGGAATACTACACCTCCATCCAGAACTGGACAAAATCCCGTTATGGTTATGAAATACAAAAAGAATGGATTGTTCCGGGCACTGGCGTCATGGGAAGCGTGGCTGTCGCCGTACAGAGTTTGACGGAACCGGGTGATAAAATCATCATTGAGACCCCGGTATATCCGCCGTTTCACAGCGTCATCTCCCTCAACGACCGCGTGCTTATCAAAAGCGAGCTCAAACGGGACGAAAACAACTACTATACTATGGACTTTGAGGATTTGGAGCAAAAAATTAAAAACGGTGCCAAAATGATTCTGCTGTGCAATCCGCATAATCCGGTCGGCAGGGTCTGGAGCCATGAGGAGATGGCAAAAGTCGTTGAGCTGTGCAGCCGCTACGGCATTTATCTTGTTTCGGACGAAATCCACTGCGACATCATTATGCCGGGACACAAACTCACCTCTGCAATGTGCTTTGACTCCATCTATGACCATCTGGTTGTCTGCATTGCACCGAGCAAAACCTTCAACATTGCAGGCTTGTCCGTTTCCAACGCCTTGATTCCGGGCAAGGAGACAAGGGAGAAAGTCCAGACGCAGATGTCAAAGAACAAAGCCCCTTCCCCCAATATCCTCTCCAAACTTGCCTGCGAGGCCGCTTATACTCATGGTGCCAGATGGGTGGACCAGATGAACGAGTATTTGCAGGGCAACATGAATTATGTCTATGAGTTTTGTAAAGAGAAGATGCCGGATATTTCCGTCACTAGACCTGAGGGGACCTACCTCATCTGGGTTGATTTCGGCGTTTTTGGCAAGACGAGCGAGGAAATCATCCACTTCCTCGTGGAAAACGAGAAAATCGGCCTCGGCGACGGTACACCGTACTCCGAAACCGCCGGAAAGAAAGGCTTTATCCGCCTGAATGCCGGCTGTCCGATGAGCACTCTCAAAGAGGGTATGGACAAGCTCTATCACGCTTATACCCTGCTGAAAAAATAGGATTCAGAAACAGTTTGGTCTCCCCTTTCTGTTATGGAAGGGGAGCTTTTTATGTCTTTTTCAGTGCCGATCGAGGTTGTTGGTTTCATGGTTTTTCTTTCGTTCCTTTCTGAAACCAGGAAGGGTCCTACCGGTCAGTTTGGTACCGGCTAATAAAATCTCGAGACAAATCTCTGTACATTTAAAAGAAGCATAAACTGTGGTTTTGACTGTTTACACAGAGTAGACGCGAGGAATGGGAGAGCAATCCTAAGGCGGGCGAAGGGGCGTAACCCTATAAAAGCTTTCCTCCTCCTGCCCTGCTTCGTCTTGTTTTCTTCTCCGTCTTATCGTATACTTAATTACACCAGAGAAAAAGGAGGCGTAGGCATACATGGCATTGCTTACCTGCCATATATATTCTTCTATTTTACAAATGAACACGGGGATAAACGTGATCCTTCCACTGGATGTACGAAAAGACCTCTGCGGCAGAAAACTCAAAACCGTGTACCTGCTGCACGGCCTGACGGATGACCATACCAGCTGGCTACGTCGCAGCAACGTTGAAAGCTATGCGGAGCAGCATGGCTTTGCTATTGTGATGCCGGAAGTCCAGCGTAGTTTTTATACGGATATGAAATCCGGAATGGCCTATTTCACCTATGTCTCACAGGAGCTGCCGGACCTATGCGAGCAGATGTTTCCTCTTTCCCAAAACAGGAAGGATCGCTTTGTCGCAGGGTTATCGATGGGCGGCCACGGAGCACTCAAATGTGCGCTGGCTTTTCCGGAAAAATATTTGGCGTGCGGTGCGTTTTCTTCCGCGGTGGACATCAAACGCCTGTTTGCAGAATTTGAAGATTCCCCGATTCTGCGAGAAGCGGCCGCCATCTATGGGGACACGATCGAAGACAAAGAGGATGTATTTTATCTTGCAAAACAGGCTGCAAAATTGGGTAAGCCGCTGCCAAAGCTGTTTTTGAGCTGCGGTACCCTAGATTCTCTCTATGACAATAACGAGCGTTTTTACCACCATGTCTCCCGGCTAGGCTACCAGATTCAGGGGTATGAGGCAGAGGCGGGGCACGAGTGGCCGTTCTGGGATGAGAGTATCCGCCGGGCGCTCGACTTTTTTGACAGCATTACGGAAGGATGAATGTATTTTGAAGATTTCAGTTATCGGAAGCGGGCGTTGGGGAGGATTCATCACCTGGTATCTCGATCGGTTGGGACACGAGGTTGCCGTATGGGGACGAAAAGACTCTCCCCACTATCAGAAAATCTGCAGGACACGGACAAACGGCCTCGTCTGTTTTTCAGATTCCGTTGAGTTGAGTACGGATCTTACCTACTGTGTGGAAAGGACTCAGGTGCTCGTTATCTCCATCAGTTCTCAAAGCCTGCGCAGCTTTCTTACCCAGCTCTCCGGGCTGAAAGTGGATGGTAAGCTTCTCGTTCTCTGCATGAAGGGGATTGAAGAACATACAGGTGACCGATTGACGCAGATTGTCCATGAAGTACTCGGAAACCGTGTCGTCAGCGCCATCTGGGTAGGACCCGGACATGTACAGGAATTCACCCGTGGAGTCCCAAACTGTATGATTATCGACTCGGACAATGATGAGGTCAAGCGCAGGCTTGTCCGAGATTTATCCAGCGACCTCATCCGTTTTTACTATGGCACTGACCTCGTCGGCAACGAAATCGGTGCAGCGAGCAAAAACGTCATCGGTATTGCAGCCGGCATGCTCGACGGACTCGGGCAGACCTCCCTTAAGGGCGCACTGATGGCGCGCGGAGCAAGAGAAATTTCTCGGCTCATTAAGGCGATGGGCGGCAACGAGATGACCGCCTACGGCCTGTCTCATCTGGGAGATTACGAAGCCACCGTCTTTTCCCAGCACAGCCACAACCGTCGTTTCGGCGAGCTGTTTGTGAAAGGCGAGCCCTATACCGAGCTTGCCGAGGGCGTTTCCACTGTCAAAGCGCTGATGCTGCTCAAAGAACGCTATCATGTGGATTTACCAATCTGTGAAGCAGTGTACAAGGTCATCCACTTGGGAGAGGAACCGAAAAGTGTGCTCTCAGGCCTGTTTCTGCGCAGTCTCAAAGATGAGTTTTAACGAATATCAAGCGGAAAAGGAGGGAACGCCATGCCGCTTGCCGACACAATACGCCCGCAGACCCTTGACGATGTCGTCGGGCAAAAGCATATTCTCGGCGAAGGGAAGGTTCTTCGCCGCATCATTGAATCCGGGCATATCCCGAACCTGATTTTCTACGGGCCGTCCGGCGTAGGAAAAACCACGGTCGCCCGCATCATTGCAAAAAGCACCAACAAAAAACTGCACAAATTAAACGGAACAAACATTTCGATTGCGGACATCAAGTCCGTTATCAGCGAACTTGACACCTTTGCCGGATACAACGGCGTATTGCTATATCTCGATGAAATCCAGTACCTTAATAAAAAGCAACAGCAATCGCTGCTGGAATACATCGAGGACGGCTCCATCACGCTGATTGCCTCGACTACAGAAAACCCGTATTTTTACATCTATAACGCCATCCTCTCCCGCTGTACGGTATTTGAATTCAAGAGCGTGCAGCCCGAGGAGGTCGTTCCGGCCGTGCGCCGTGCCTTTGCTATGATGGAAGAGGAGCTCGGTTCTCCCTTGGCTGTGGAGGACGGCGTGTGCGGGTACATCGCACAGGCCTGCGGCGGGGATGTACGAAAGTCTCTCAACGCAGTCGAATTGTGCGCACTCGCCGCAAGTAAACGCGAGGACGGAAAACGCACCGTCACCCTTGCGGATGCAGAGCAGGTCGCACAAAAAAGTGCGATGCGCTATGACCGGGAGGGGGACGAGCACTATGACCTGCTCTCCTCCTTCCAAAAATCAATGCGCGGTTCCGACCCAAATGCAGCTCTGCATTATCTGGCAAGGCTGCTCGAAGCAGACGACCTGCCCTCCGTATGCAGGCGCCTGATGGTCTGTGCATGCGAGGATGTGGGGCTTGCCTACCCGCAGGTCATCCCCATTGTCAAGGCCTGTGTGGATGCGGCCTTCCAAGTGGGACTTCCGGAAGCACGCATTCCTCTCGCCGACGCCGTCGTACTCGTGTGCAATGCTCCCAAGTCGAACACCGCCTACGTAGCGATTGATTTGGCGCTTGCCGATATCCGGGCGGGCAAGGTCGGCCCAATTCCCCGTCAGCTGCAAAACAAGCACTACGATGGCGCGGAAGTGAAAAAAAAGGGCCAGTTCTATCAATACCCCCACGACTTTCCCAACCGCTGGGTTGATCAGCAATATCTGCCGGACATCCTCAAGGATGCGCAGTACTACCACTTTGGGGAAAACAAGAACGAGCAGGCCTTCAAGCAATACTGGGACAAAATCAAAGGCGATAAAAATAAGGGCTAATCAGAAAGGTGAGGGGAAGATTCCCCTCACCTTTCTCATTGTTCTTTTACTTGTCATCCGTATCCACGGCCAAGAAGTATCTCCTAAAAACATCCTGGTTTCCAATCGAAGCCGGATGTTTTTTATTCGAAAAACGCACTGTGAATTGCGTTGATCGCCCGCTTGGAAGCGGACGCCTGAATCAATACAGAAATCTTTATCTCACTGGTGGAAATTAGTTGGATGTTGACATCCGCGCTGGAAAGTGCATCGAATAGTCTCGCTGCGACACCCGGATTCGACTGCATTCCGGAACCGACAATGGAGACCTTTGCCACGTCCTCATCATAGCGCAGCTCATGAATGCCATAATCCTTCTGGATGGATTTAAGCAGATCCATTGCCTGCTCGCGGTCCTCCTTGGTGACGGTAAAGCTGATGTCCTTTTTGCCGCCGACGCTGACTGTCTGCAAAATGATATCAACGTTGATTTTCTTGCTTGCAAGGAGCATGAATATTTTCGCTGCCATGCCGACGATATCCGGCACTCCGATGACGGAAATCCGAGCGACGTTTTCATCACAGGCAACGCCGCGAATGAGCATTTTCTCCACAGGTACAACCTCCTTGACTTTCGTGCCGGGCAGCTTTTGCATGCTCGAAAGCACTTCCAGTTCCACATTGTATTTCATTGCCATCTCAACCGCGCGGCTTTGCAGCACCTGTGCGCCGAGCGAGGCGAGTTCAATCATCTCGTCAAAGGTGATTTGAGAAAGCTTCTTCGCGCCGGGGACGATTCTCGGGTCTGCGGTGTAGACCCCGTCGACGTCCGTATAAATCTGGCAGACATCCGCATCCAGTGCGGCGGCAAGCGCCACAGCGGAGGTATCCGACCCGCCGCGCCCGAGCGTTGTGATGTCATCGTATTTGGAAATTCCCTGAAAGCCAGCAACCACAACGATGTTGCGCTTGGCAAGTTCGTTTTCGATGCGCTCGGTATCAATGCGGTCAATTCTTGCCTTGCCATGTGAGGAAGTCGTGCGAAATCCCGCCTGCCAGCCGGTCAGAGAGATGACCGGGAATCCCAGCGATTCAATTGCCATGGCAAGCAGGGAGATGGATATCTGCTCCCCTGTAGAGAGCAACATGTCAAGTTCCCTGGCAGATGGATGGCAATTTACTTCCGCCGCTTTTTCGAGTTAATCATCCGTGGTATCCCCCTGCGCGGAAACCACGACCACGACGTTGTTTCCCTGCTTATAGGTCTGCGTCACAAGCGACGCGACGTAAAAGAGGCGTTCCCGATTTGCGACGGAGGTACCCCCGAATTTCTGTACTACTAAGTTCATGTTGCCGTCCCCTCTGTGTTATGTCCCCTTAATATTCGAGCCTACGAATCAGGCCCAGTACCTTTGCATCCGCAAAAGACTGGAATTTTGCGAGAATGTCGTCAAGCGAACGCTCTGTTGCCTGCTCCGTCATAAAGGCAATCTCATCCTCCGACTGGCCCTTGCGGGAAAGGACTGTGATGTCCCCAAACATTGCTTTTGCAGTCTTAAGCGCTTTTTCCGCACTCAAAACCTTTGCCCGGACACAATATGTGATGACGGCGGTCTTTGCATCCACGACGTAGTGCTCCGGCGCATCCTCCCAGAACAAAGACGCGATGTTTTCCGCGTTCTTCGCCTCCTCAATGACATCCGCGACCACAGCGCTTGCCGTCGGAAGTTTACCTGCCCCCTTGCCGTAAAACATCACATCTCCGGTAATATCGCCCCGCACAAGGATGCCATTGAACACATCATCCACGCTGGCAAGTTGGCTGTCATTTGACAGCAGCGCCGGGCAGACCCGGATGACCAAGGTGTCATCCTCTGCATTATGCCGCACCCATCCGATGAGCTTGATGACACAGTCACAGTCCTCCGCAAAAGCCACGTCCTCCGGTGTGATTTTTGTGATACCTTCCACCTCGACCTGCTGCGGGTAGACATGCCGTCCAAAGGCGAGCGACGCCAGAATACAAATTTTCCGGCAGGCGTCGAAGCCCTCGACGTCCGCCGTCGGATCCTTTTCCGCGTAGCCGAGCTTCTGGGCCAGGGCGAGCGCGTCTTGAAAGGACATCTGTTCTTTTATCATTTTGGTCAGAATAAAATTGGTTGTACCGTTGAGTATCCCTGCAATTTCGTCGATTTCATTCGCCGCAAGGCAGGCGTGAAGCGGGTGGATGATCGGAATTCCGCCGCCTACGCTTGCCTCAAACAGGAAATTGCAGTTGTGCTCTCTTGCGATTTTTAAAAGTTCGTTGCCCTTTACTGCGACCAGCTCTTTATTGGAGGTCACGACGTTTTTGCCGCAATGCAGGCTCGCCTTGACGTAGTCATAGGCCGGATGCACACCTCCCATGACCTCCACGACGATAGAGACTTCCGGGTCGCTCAGGATGGTGTTAAAATCCTCGACAAATTTTTCCTTGTAATCCACGTCATAATCGTGCCGTACTAAAATATATTTCGCCTCAATCGGCTGTTCACACCCGAGCCCACTACTCCGTGGCCCAAAATTGCGATTTTCACCATATTGCTTCCCCCTTATGAATAGATCACTGCACCGGCAATACCGGACCTTATTGTCCGGAAAGGACGCGTACTTCCACAACGCCCGGCATGTCGCGGACAAGGGAGATAAGCTGGCTGATATCCATCTGCAGCCCATCCGTTCTCGCGGAAATGGAAACGGGAGCTACCCCGTCCACCGGAATGTTCTGGTTAATGGTCAAAATATTGAGTCCCGCGCCGGAAAGGCTGTTAAGCAGTTCGGAAAGCTTACCCGGTTCGTCGCCCAAAGTTATGGACAGTGTCACCATTTTTCCTGCGACTCCGCGGTCATACTCATATACTTTGTCCTTGTATTTATAGTAAGCGCTTCTGGAGATACCCATCACTCGGGCAGCTTCGGACAGGTTTTTAACCTTGCCCTGGGCAAGGAGTTTTTTCGCCTGCACGACTTTTTTGAAAATATCTGGCAGCACATTGGAGTCCACCAAAAAATAATAAGTATGATTGTCCATGTTGTGAATTTACCATCCTGTTCTAATCAATTTTGTTCCGGAGATTGTGCTTGTCCAAAACTCATTTGTTTATGATTATACTACAACTTTTTCCGTTTTCCTATCCTTTTTTCGGAAATTTCAGACAGAGTATAAATTATCCCATTTTGTATAAAATACGATGGAAAACCATATTATCCATTTCATTAAAAAAGGCAATGGGAAGGAGGGCGTGTCATGACTGCTTCACGGAAAAAAGAAATCCTGCTGGATGTCGCCTTTTACACGGTTGCCGCTGCACTCTTTTACATCTGCTTTAAATACCTCATCCCGCTTTTTTTGCCCTTTGTTATCGGCTTTTTCATTGCGGTGCTGCTGCGCCCGCTCACCCAGTTTCTGTGCGGGCATTCCAAGTGTTCGAACAAGCTGTGCTCCATCTTTGTCCTGCTGTTTGTCTACATCGTTGCCACTGCGGTGCTGTGGTTTGCATGTACCGGCTTTTTCGGGGAGCTTGCCGCCATCATCCAGCGCCTGCCCGAGCTGTACAGCCAGTATGTCGAGCCGCTCCTTGCCATGGCTTCCTCCTGGCTGGACAGCCTGTTTTCCCGTTTTTCCCCGGATGTTTACGAGCAGATAAGCGGGCTGTTTTCCTCCATCGAGCGGTCCGCCGCTTCGATTGTGACAACGCTTTCGACCAAACTGCTCGAAGCGGTGCCCGCCCTGCTCGGAAATCTGCCGGGGTGGATTTTGACCGCTGTCTTTTCCATCATGTCCTCGTTCTTTTTCAGCCTCGACTACCTCGACATCATGAGCTTTCTGACGCGCCAGCTTCCAAAGCGCATCCGCGGTATTGTGTTTGAGGCAAAGACGCACTTCCTTGGCACGGTGGCAAAATACCTCAAAGCCTATACTCTGCTGTTCCTGCTGACCTTTGCGGAGCTTTTCGTCGGCTTTTGGCTCATCGGTATCGACTATGCCGCCACGGCGGCCTTTCTCATCGCGTTTGTCGATTTCCTGCCCGTGCTTGGCACAGGCGGGGGACCGCCCCCCCCGGTTTTTTTTTTGAAGTAGCCCGGGGTTTCTTTCACCCACCCCCCCCCCCCTTTTTCCCCCCCCCCCCCCCCGCCGTATTCCACAGGAG
>UQSL01000074.1 GCA_900543705.1 uncultured Oscillospiraceae bacterium | reverse complement strand
ATTTTCCTACATCAGGGGGCTTTTGTCCATTGTCCATTTTTACTGGTCCTGTTCATTCACTGTTCAATATAAGGCGGGGGGGTTTTTCAATCTTTCACCAGCAGTTTTCGCATATCGGAAGCAAGATACAGGGAACCGCAGATGATAATTGCGTCCTCCTCGCTCGTCCCGGTTTTAGCAAACTTTAACGCCTGCTCATAATCCGGACAGGGGATGACCCGGGGACATGCATTCCCAATCGCTTGTGCAAGTACCTCAGGGGAAAGTGCGCGCGGGTGATCCGGCGATACCGTGATGACTTTTTGGCATTCTTTTGCGAGCAGCTTGGCGGAATGCTCATAATCCTTATCCGAAAGCATGCCGATAATCATCGTCTTGTGGCCGACCAGTTTTTGCAGGGTATCTGCAAGGGACTGTGCGCCGGAAAAATTGTGTGCACCGTCGATCAAAATCAGCGGATGCTCGCTGATAACCTCCTGTCTTACCGGGAAAAACACCGTTTCAATCCCTCGTTCCATGATCTCATCATTTACCGGGAAGCCCTTTGCGGCGAGCTGCCGGAGGATTTCCACCACCATCATGGCGTTTTGAATCTGGTGTGCGCCCGGCAGCTTGAGGGTAAATTCCAGATTACCATACTGCACCCGGGTGTGCAGGACCGCATCGTCGAGCACTCTCATGCCGCCCATGGCGGGAATAACCAGTGGAACCTGTAGTGCGGCGCACCGCTCCATAATTACGGCGAGCGCATCCTTATCCTGAGTCGGATAGGTGACGACCACGCTTCCGCTCTTGATGACGCCGCACTTTTCCCACGCAATTTTCGCCGTCGTATCCCCGAGTAGGTTCATGTGGTCAAGTGAGATAGAGGTGACCACAGTGACAAGCGGCGCGGTAATCACATTTGTTGCATCATACAGTCCGCCAAGACCTACCTCCAGGCAGACGATGTCACAGTGCTCCTCAGCAAACCATAAAAAGCCGATGGCCGTGTCGATTTCAAACTCATTGATGATTTCGTCCCGCCGGTCCATCTGATCCACAATTTCCTTTATCCGGACTGCATATCCGGCAAGCTTCTCCTTTGGAATCATCTCCCCATTAATCTGGATGCGTTCCCGAAATTCCAGAATAAAGGGGGAGATGAAGTGCCCGGTCTTGTATCCGGCGAGTTTCAGACAGTTCGCTGTCATTGCAGTTACAGAGCCTTTGCCGTTCGTCCCCGCGATGTGTACAAATTTCAGATTCTTCTGTGGGTCTCCAAGCTGATGGAGCAGCTGTTCCATCCGCTGCGTTCCCGGTTTTTTCCGGCCGAGCCGCGGTCGGGAATGGATAAATTTAAGCGCTTCATCGTAAGTCATGTAATTTCCCCTCCTATTGCGCAGTACTCAGGCAGGAGCATATCTTCTCATTCGGCAAATGCCGAAAGCCTAATCCCTGCGTTGCTGAGAAAACGGGAGAGCGGCGTCCCGCTCTCCCGGACAGCTTATCTTGAAATATCTTGTGCTCAGTGTTTTGCAAGCGGCGCCGTTTTCTCTTTGAGCCAAGTGCGTTCTTCTTCACTGAGGTGCTCTGCCAGCTTGTCATAGACCATCTGGTGGTATTCGTTGAGCCAGTCGATTTCCTCGTTACTCAGCTGTTCTGTCAACACGGGAGCCGTGTCAATCGGGCAGTAAGTCAAAACCTCAAACCCGAGGAAAGTCCCATATTCATTTTCAAACAGCTTTTTGACGAGCAGCTCGTTTTCAATACGAATACCGAACTTACCCTCCTCATAATAGCCGGGCTCGTCGGTAATGAGCATCCCCTCGCGGAAGGAAACCCGGCTGGTAGTGCGCAGGTTCTGCGGGCCCTCATGAACGCCGCCGAAATATCCGACGCCGTGGCCGGTTCCGTGGCGGTAGTCAAGCCCTTTGCTCCACATCACATGGCGCGCCATCATGTCAAGAGTTCCGCCAGTCGTTCCGGTAGGGAAAACTGCCCGTGCCATCGAAATATGGGTCTTGAGGACTGCCGTATAGGATTCTTTCTCTTCCTGTGTCAATTCACCCAAAGCATAGGTTCTGGTGATATCGGTGGTACCGTCAAGATACTGCGCGCCGCTGTCCACCAAGACGAGGCCCTTCGGCTGTAAGGCCGCACAGCTCTCCGGCAGAGCGTGATAGTGCACGATAGCGCCGTTGACGCCATACCCTGCAATCGTGGGAAAGCTTTCTCCGACGTTAAGCGCCGCTTTTGCACGCAGCTCGCGCAAAATCTCCTCAATGTCACACTCTGTTGTGGGGATTCCCTGCTCCATCCGGCGCTCGAGATCTCTCTGGAAGCGAATCATCGCCACGCCGTCCCGCACATGCGCGTTATGGATGTTATGAATCTCGGTCTCATTTTTGGCGCACTTCATCCCCTGAATTGGCTCCTCTCCCTCGACGATGGTAAGCGCAGAGTTTTCTTCGAGTGCAAGCCAGACCGCGTAATTGACGCTGGCCGCATCAGCCAATACCCTACCGGTTTTGGAGAGGGCACGAATGGCAGGCATAACCTCCTCATATTCTTTGAAGCTGACGCCGTTTTCTTTCAGATATTCCCTGGCACGCGCACTCAGCCGGGAGGTATTGACAAACAGCGTCGTCTCCTCCGGCTGTACCAACACATAGGAGAGGAAAAACGGATTGTACTCAATGTCCGAGGCACGCAAATTCAGCAGCCATGCAATACTGTCCAATCTTGTAACAATCAATGTGTCCACACCCGCGCAGGCAAGCTTTTCTTTGAGCATAGCGAGTTTTTCCGCAGCAGTCAGCCCGGTGTACTCGACCTCATGGACATAAACCTCCGTCGCTGGGATTGCGGGCCGCCCCTCCCAATTCTCCGAGGTGCAGTCAATGCTTTTTACAGTAATCCCCTGCCGCTGAAAATCCCTGACTGTACTGGTCGCGGTGACAGCACCGTCGATACCAAGGACTTTTTCTCCGCCAAGCTCCTGCATAAGGAATTCGGTCACCGTAGGAACTCCTTCCATGCCCATGCGGTAGAGCTCCACTTCGCTGCCTTCAAGCTGGCGGCCTGCCTGGATGAAGTAACGTCCGTCCGTCCACAGGCCGCTCTTTTCCTGGGTGACGACAAGGGTTCCGGCGGAACCATCAAAGCCGGAGAAATAGGCCCTGGTTTTATAGTGGTCGGGAAGGTATTCGCTCATATGTGGGTCTGCAGACGGAATCAAATACGCAAACACGCCGTTTTGTTTCATCGTCTGTCTTAAGTGATGGAGCTTTTCGTTGGTGGTCATATCAATTATCCTTCTTTCTAAATGGTGTTCTCTGTTTATTTTACCATTCCTTGGAAGATTTGAAAAGAGAACGGGGCAAAATACTTTTCCCTTCCCCTCCAAATCAGAGGTTTTCTGTGGTACACTGGAAAAAGGAGGCGTTTGAAGATGGAAGAAACCCGGCTGCAAAAGCAGTTCTCATTTCTTATGGAAATCGACAAGATGAAAACCGTATTGCGACGTAATGTGATTGCAGACAAAAGCAAGCAGGAGGATGACGCCGAGCACTCCTGGCACATGGCGGTCATGGCGATGGTACTGTATGAATACGCGCCCAAGGGAACGGACTTACTTCGGGTGCTGAAGATGGCGCTCGTCCACGACCTGGTCGAAGTGTACGCCGGCGACACCTTCTGCTACGACAAAGCAGCAAATGAGGATAAAGAAAAACGGGAGCGCTCTGCTGCGGAAAAGCTCTTCGGCATGTTGGAGCCTGATCAGGCCAAAGAATACCGCTCCCTTTGGGAAGAATTCGACCGGATGGACACACCGGATTCCCTCTATGCCGGGGCGATCGACCGGCTCCAGCCGTTTTTGCTCAACTACCATACAGACGGGCACACCTGGAAACAAGGTCCGATTACAAGTGCGGACGTCTATCACCGAAACGACCCGGTGCGCCGCGCTATGCCGAGGCTGTGGCCTGTGCTGGATGGCATGATACAGTCCTGTATCCATTCCGGGTTGCTCCCGGAATAGACCTGCACTCTATAAATTCACAAAAGTGGCGCCTGAGGAATCTTCTCAGGCGCCGTTTATCTGTTACACTATTTCACTTGTTTGCCCTTTACAAAGACATGGAGCGGTTCCAGCCTGTCGTCGAGTATAACGAGATCCGCGTTCTTGCCCTCTTTAATCGAGCCGGTGATATGGTCGATTCCAACCGCCCTGGCCGGATTGAGGGAGGCTGCTTTGACCGCCATTTCCAGAGGGATACCAAACGAGTGGACGTTGCGCATGCAGCGGAACAGGTTGGTGGAGCTTCCTGCAAGAGCACCGTTAGCGAGTCGGGCAGCGCCCTCCTTGACAAAAACCGCCTGCCCGCCGAGAGGGTATCCGCCGCCCGGGAGGCCCGCCGCACACATGGAGTCGCTGATGAGACACACACGGTCATAGCCGAGAACCTTGAAGGTCGTACGGATCACTGCCGGATGGATGTGAATGCCGTCACAGATGAGCTCTGCAGTCGCATGGTCGTCCTCAAAGATGGCGCCGACCACGCCCGGTTCCCTGTGGGTGAAGGCGGGCATTGCATTGAACAGATGGGTGCAGTGGTGCACGCCCTTTTTCATCGCTTTGACTGCGGTATCATAATCGGACATCGTGTGTGCAATCGAGATGAGGACTTCGTCTTTCAGCTCGTCGATAAAATCCATTGCCCCGTCCAGTTCGGGAGCGAGTGCTACGGTTTTAATCAATCCGCCGCAGTCCTCATTGATTTTGCGAAAAAGCTTGTAATCCGGGTTGATGATGTATTTGGGGTCCTGTGCCCCGCATTTCTTTTTGGAGAAAAACGGTCCCTCCATGTAGATACCCTGTAAGGAGGCGCCGTCATGTTCCTTTTCGGAGAACGCATGAACCAGTGAGCAGACCTTATCGATTTCATCTGCGTCGATGGACATCGTCGTGGCAAGGAACGAGGTAATGCCATTATCGGCATAGTATTTTGCCATCTTGCCGTAGCCCTCGATGTTTCCGTCGCAGGTGTCGATGCCGTCACAGCCGTGGGTGTGCATGTCAAACAGGCCCGGAATCACCTTGCGATCCTGTGCATCGATTGCCCCCTGCTTTTCAGAGGATTTCCCGCCGTTTAAGTCAATGGTTTTTATTTGAGTGCCATCGATTTCCAAATCCGCTTTACGAAATGTAAAATCGTCACAAAGCACCTGTGCGTTTGTAATCCACATGATTGTTTCTCTCCTTTTTGCTTTTCTGGGAACGTATCTGTGTTGACTCTATTATATACCATCCTTGTCTTTTTTTAAATAGCTGACAAAAATTTTTCAAAAAAGAAACTGGCAACCTTGGCAGTTATCTTCACGGATAAAAACAGACAAATGCCAAAGAATAAAACAGACGGGGAATCCGTCCGAGATATGAGAAAAGAAGGTGAAACTATGAGTGATACGGAAAAACAGGACAAACAGCTGTTAAGCGAACTGTACCGAAGCACCCAAATTGGCGCTGAATCCATCAATTCCCTGATTTCCGAGACATCCGACCCGGCGCTGAAAACGGAACTGTCAAATCAGCTGTGCGGTTACCAAAAGCTGTCTAAACGTGCGCACCAGATGCTTGAAAAACGCGGCGGCAGGGCCGAGGAGACAGGCAAGATGAAAACAATGGGTATCCATACTGGAATCAAACTCAACACCCTGATTGACAAGACCTCCAGCCATTTGGCTGAAATGGCAATTGAAGGCAGTACCATGGGAATTGTCGACACCACCAAGCAACTGGGCGATTTTTCCGGTGCAAGCCAGAATGTCCGCCAGCTCGGGAATGAGGTCGTTGCGTTTGAACAGCAAAATATTGAAACCCTGAAACGCTATTTGTAAAGGAGAAGATGGATCATGACTCACCCGATTTCAGAAAAACAGGACGATATTGTCAACTGGGCCGGGAATTCTACCACCGTCAACGGCAAAAAATATGTCCCGCTCCACGGCCGTCACAATTTTGACTGTGCAGATTACACCGATTCCACGGCTGAGATTCTGCGCAAAGAACTTGCCCTTTCCGATGATACCTGCCCGCATGCCGAAAACCTTAACCACCGAGAGCCCTAGCCAGACAGCCGCCCATCCCGGGCGGCTGTTTTTCTTCCGTTGTATTATTGTCCCCGGCATAGCCATATGCTATACTGAATACATCAATCTTCTGGGAAAGGAACATTGGTTATATGGATGAGTCTGCCTTGATCCGATTGGCTTTACAGGCCAGGGAACATTCGTACTCCCCATACTCCGGGTTTGCCGTCGGAGCCGCACTGCTTTGCCCGGACGGGAAAGTCTTTACCGGCTGCAACATCGAATCCTCCAGCTTTTCTCCCACCAACTGTGCGGAACGCACCGCTTTTTTCAAAGCGGTCAGTGAGGGTAATCGAAAATTTTGCTCAATCGCGGTCATCGGCGCCAAATGGGATTCTATCCTGCCTTTTCCTTCCTGTACACCCTGCGGCGTCTGCCTGCAGGTGATGAACGAATTTTGCAGCGGAGATTTCCGGGTCATTCTGGCCCAAAGCCCGGAGCAGTATACGGTCAAACAGTTAAAAGAGCTGCTTCCCTGTGGATTTGCTCTGGATAAGGAGGGTGATAATCGTGAGAATGATTGACATTTTGATGAAAAAACGGGACGGGAAGGAGCTTTCCGAACAGGAGCTCTCCTTTTTTGTCCACGGCTGCACCGATGGCAGTATCCCGGATTACCAGATTTCTGCTTTCCTGATGGCCATCTATTTTCAAGGGATGACCAGCCGGGAAACTTCCATTCTCACCCGGGAGATGGCTCATTCCGGTGGCATGATTGATTTATCCTCCCTGCCGCTTCCCACCGTCGACAAACACAGCACCGGCGGCGTGGGCGATAAGACCACTTTGATCGTCATTCCGCTTGTGTCCAGTTGCGGCGTCATTGTCCCCAAAATGTCCGGGCGCGGACTGGGACACACCGGCGGAACCATTGATAAACTGGAATCTATCCCGGGCTTCCAGACCCAGATTTCCGAATCCCGCTTTTTAGAACTGCTCAGAGACAATCACGCCGCCATCATCTCCCAATCCGGAAATCTGGCTCCTGCGGACAAGGTTTTATATGCCCTGCGGGATGTCACCGCCACAGTGGATATTCTCCCGCTCATCGCCTCAAGCATTATGAGCAAAAAACTCGCGGCCGGAGCACAGGCAATCCTGCTCGATGTCAAATGCGGCAGCGGCGCACTGATGCACAGTTATGAGGATTCCGTCCGCCTAGCGAATGTCATGGTGGAGATTGGAAAATCTGCAAACAGGAAAACCGCCGCCATCCTCACGGATATGGATACCCCGCTCGGTCTTTCCATCGGCAACTCCTTAGAGGTTATAGAGGCGGTACGAACGCTGGACGGCAAAGGCCCTCAGGATTTGACCGAGTTGAGCTTAACGCTTGCCGCCGGAATGCTCTCCCTCGCCGGAAAAGGTGATTTTGCGGCCTGCTATGCGCTGGCAAAGGGAAAGCTTGCAGACGGCAGCGCCCTGCAAAAACTAAAAGAGATTGTGGCAAACCAGGGCGGCGATGTCAACTATCTTGAGCACCCGGAGCAATTCTCCCTCTCCCCGTACCGGGAAGAGATTCTTGCCCCTGAGGATGGGTATCTGTGCCATATTGACACGCTTTCGTGTGGCATGGCAAGCGTACTACTCGGTGCAGGACGGCAGACAAAAACAGATTCTATAGACTATGGCGCCGGGATTGAGCTGTGCAAAACCGTCGGGAATTTTGTTTACCAGGGCGAACCGATTGCCCGGCTGTATTGCCAGGCTCCAGCACAGGCAAAACTCGCAAAAGAGGCGTTGCATTTTTCTCTCTCCTCTGAAAAGCCGACGGAACGCCGGCTGATACTTACAAAGATAGGCTTGTAAAAGGAATGCGCCTTTTTGTAAAAAAGTGTTGACTTTTCTCCCGGGATTCGATATAATAGTCGTCGTCGGACATCGGGGTGTAGCTCAGATGGTATGAGTGCTTGGTTCGGGACCAAGAGGCCGTGAGTTCAAATCTCACCACTCCGACCATTCGAAATAAGAAAAGCCGTAATCCAAGGATTGCGGCTTTTCTTATTTTCCTTTTTTGTTTTAAGACAACTGGATTAGACCGTTGGATCAAGAGTGAATCATTTATTCGACAAATTATCATGGATGCCTGAGTGAAATTATATATTATACTTAAAATCCAATCATTTGACCCATCCGCCTGTGTGCCCTGGAAGGGATGATTCAGAATATCCCCTGGAAGGATTTGGCCGCGGAAGACAAGGCTCAGCTCAAACAGAACATAATAGTTAAGCCACGGGCCTTAAGCAAATTGCTTGAGGCCTTTTTGGCTGATAAAATTCATCCTCCCGGGTATGCTAACACCAATACTATTTACCGAAAGGAGTGGAAACTGTGCGGCAGGATTTTTATCGAGATATCCCGGGCTCCCAATTTTTCAAACAACTTCAGTATCTGGATTCCTCCGGACAGGAAATGTGTTTTCGGGTGGAGCGCAAGACCGGCAGTTCGCTTTTGCTGCGCCTGAGCCCGCCAGATACTTACGAGGAGAAACGGGTAGAGTTTAAAAACCTGCGTAGACTTTACTCCCTCGGAATCCCAATGTCATATCCGCAGGATCTCGGCTTTTGCTCAGAGGGGGAATATCTCTATATCCTTTTCTCTGATATTCAAGGACAGCGCGCCGACGAAGTCCTGCCGTTTTTGACCCCGCTGCGGCAATATCAGCTCGGTATCAGCGCCGGGCAAATCCTTCGAAAGATCCATACCCTTTCCCCACGTGAGCCCTACGACTGGGATGAGCATTTCAGCGCCGTCACAGAGCACTGCTTATCCTCCTATGAGACCTGCGGGGAACAGTTGGAAAACGAGGATGCCTTTCTTCAATTTATCAGGAAATCAAAGAACTTTCTGCACCACCGTCCTGTACAGGTCCTGCATGGGGCCTTTCATCCCGCCAACTTTCTTATCACTCCGTACCAAACTTTGGCTATAACGGGATTTACTCATCAGACGGGCGACCCTCTTACGGATTTTTGTGCACTTCCCAACTCCTATAATGTTAGTGTCCCTTTTTGTGTCGGAGAAATTGACGGATACTTCTCCGGGGAGTCGGTTCCGATGGATTTTTTTCGGCTCACTGCCTTTTACCTGGCGGTGGACACCCTTTCTTCCCTTTCCTTTGCCTGTACACGGGACAGACAAGCCATACAAGCCGTACACGCCAATGCAAATAGGCTTTTAAATTGGTATCAGGATTTTCAAACTGTTGTACCCTCCTGGTACCGGCAATCATAACCACCCGCCCGCTTAGCCGGCGGTTTTTCGCATGCGGGCATAGCCCTCTGTTCTTCGCGGACACGTCAAACGTGTAATACGATCTGCCAGCCGCGCGGAGACTGTTACTTGCCGCTCTTTAAAAGGGTCGATTTCGCTTATAATTAATTGTTCTCCCAGCTATTCTTCTTTCAACTGATTCTTGATGTACTCTGCGATTCGCCTTGTGTTCTTCCCTGCTGTGTCCACATAGT
>UQSL01000073.1 GCA_900543705.1 uncultured Oscillospiraceae bacterium | reverse complement strand
CTCAAACGTGCCTGTCTGCCAATTCCAGCACTGCCGCAGACAACGTATCTCATCATATCAGACGGGAAGGAGAATGTCAAGCTCTTTTTCGTGTTAATTCTCTCGTTTGTCAAAATGTTTGACATAATTCGTGACAAAACGCGTCCATTTTCCGCGCCCATACACAACAAAACCGACTAGGTCCGCAATTGCCCAGCCGATGGGAATCGCCCACCAGATCCCGACCAGCCCGATTGGAGTTGGAGCGAGCAGATAGGCTAGTGCAACGCGGGTTCCGAGTGATAATATTGTGAGGATGATGGACATGCTGTGCTGTCCGATTCCCCGGTAAAAGCCATAGAACATAAACAAAAAGCCGATGAGAACATAAAAGACGCCGACGATGTACAGATACTGCGCGCCGATGTCTATGATTGCAGTCTCAGAGGCACTGACAAAAATCGTAATGAGCTGGCGGGCAAAAATCAGTACCACAGAGGAAATGACGATACAAAACAGGATAATCGTTCGAATTGCGGCATGTACCCCCTGTTTGATCCGATCCGTCTTTTCAGCACCAACATTTTGCGCGACATATGTGGAGAATGCGTTGCCGAATTCCTGTACCGGCATATATGCAAAAGAATCAATTTTGACAGCCGCTGCAAATGCAGCCATTGCCGTTGCGCCAAAGGTATTGACAAGTCCCTGCACCATCAGGATACCGAAATTCATAATGGATTGCTGAACTGACGTGAGCACGGAGTAGCGGGCAGTCATGCGAAACATTTCCCGGTCAAAGATAAGGTTTTCCTTTTGAATTTGTAAAAAGGAGAGCTTTTTGATCGCATAAATGCAGCCAAGCAGTGCGGAAACAGCCTGGGCAATAACTGTCGCGAGTGCGGCTCCCATCACTCCGAGGTGCAAAACGATGACAAAGACAAGATCCAGCACTACATTTATCAAACAGGCCGCAATCAGTGCATACAGCGGAGTTTTGGAATCCCCAATGGCACGCAGCAAACAGGTGGCAAAATTATATAAAAAGGTAAAGATTAATCCCCCAAAAATAAAGGTGAGATAGGTTTTGGTATCCTCCACAATCTGTACCGGGGTTTGAAACAGCTTTAAAATGGGATCAATGAAAATTAACGTGATTGCCATGATAATCAAAGTGATGACAAGAATAAAAGTAAAGGAAGTGGAGATGGCCCGCTGCATCCGCACCGTCTCTTTTGCGCCGAACAGCTGGCTTATCAGTACACCTGCTCCCATACACAGCCCGATAATAACTGAGGTGATAAAGGTCATCATTGTGAATGATGAGCCGACCGCCGCCAAGGCGTCCGGCCCGACAAAGCGTCCGACCACAATGGTATCCACCAGGTTATAGACCTGCTGGAAAATGTTTCCAAGAAGCATGGGTAGTGCAAAGAGCAAAATCTTTTTCGTTGGTTTACCGGTTGTCATATCCTGTGTCATAAGTATACCCGCCTCCTATTATTTGATTTCCCCGCTCTCACTCCCATCTTCCGGTCAAGCTTGTCCGTTCGCGCAGAACAATTTTCAAAGATGGGTATACAAAGAGCCGGCATCGCTTAGGGTGCCGGCTCTTTGTAAGAAAATCAGCCGTTTTGTCTGCTCCCGTCATTCTTTTCGTATTTTGGTGAGATTTTTGGGAGATTCAAATGAAAAATTACGCAAATCATACGGATGGCGAAAATCAACACAATACACAGATAAGCACTGAAAGTAACACCAAGATAAGGATGAATAAACCAGAACACAAGTGCACCGCCGATTGAGGCGACTGCGTAAACTTCCTCCCTCAAAACAAGCGGGACTTCCTTGGACATGACATCCCGGATAATTCCGCCGCCAACTGCCGTAATCAAGGAGACAAAGATATAAGTCATAAAATTCAAATTAAGGGAAAGGGCGGTCATGCCGGCCTGAATAGTAAAAACCGCAAGGCCGATGGCGTCTAACAGATTAAAGAGAAACTGCCATTTAATATGCCCGCGCAAAAAAATAATAACCAGTACGGTGACGGCGATGTACAGAAGGTACTGAGGCCGACGGAAAAAAGTCGGCAGATCGATGTTGATAACCACATCTCGGATAACGCCGCCGCCGATGGCAGTGACCGTGGCGAGCGTAAAGATGCCGAAAATATCCATCTTTTTTTGGATTGCGCAGATAGCGCCCGACGCTGCAAACACAATGATACCAATCGTATCCAGAGCTGCCATCATGTCCATTGGTAACAGACCCCCAAAAGAAAATCCCGGCAAAAAGAGCACAAGGCGCTTCCCATCGCACCCCACACGGCTTGCACGCACTTCCTGCCATTGTAGCTCGCCAGCTTGCCCTGACCGTATCTTTGCCGGTTGGCATCTGGTTTTCCATATGTTTCAATATAATCATTATACAATATGGAAGCATGTTTGTCACGGCAAAACGCGAAGAATCCAAAACGGCCTACCGCTTTCTCACTATTTCCCGATTTCTTGTATCCATGAGGAAGGAAATTTTGTCTTTTTGCCGGGAGCCATGCCAAATAACGCCAGGCCTTTGGAAACCTTACCGCAGCGCCATAGCTTTTTGCAGTGCATAATGGTATCATCCGCACGGCCGATGAAATGGACGGTGCGGTAAAAAAGGTTTAGGACGAAGTGTGACCACTGTTTCCACTGCCTTGTTATGTATAGGAATGAAGGAATATAAAAAAATCCGACTGCTTCGCTCTTTCAAAATACAAAAGAAAACGGAGGGGCGCACAGCCGGCCTGATTTGTTGATAAACGCCAGGCCCTGCTTTATCATAAATATACTTGGAATCGGGCTATGCAAGGAAGGGGAGCGGACAACCTGTGCCTTGGAGGCCGCGAGAGCTGTTTGCAGTCAGGCGGCGCTTGGGATTCACTGCCATAACGATGTCGGGTGCGCGGTGGCAAACTCCATTGCGGCAGTGCAGGCGGGAGCCAACCAGGTTCAAGGGACTTATCTCGGGTTTGGAGAACGGTGCGGTAATGCCGCGCTTTCTACCCTGATTCCGGATTTGCAGTTGAAACTCGGATATCACTGTATCCCGGATGAGCAGATTAAAAATCTGACCAAGACCGCCCATTATATCTCCGAGGTATCCAACAGCTTTGTCGCCTCCAATCAGCCCTATGTGGGAAAGAGCGCTTTTGCGCATAAGGGCGGAATGCATGTGGATGGAGTCAGCAAGCTGCCAGGTTCTTTTGAGCACATCCCGCCTCAGACAGTCGGAAACGAACCCCAACCGTTCCTCTGCAATTGTCAAAGTGGTCGTGGACGGCAAAGAGGAGATTACTGCGGCGGAGGGAGACGACCCGGTACATGCTCTCGACTCCGCGTTGAGAAAGGCACTCGAGGTATTTTATCCTCAGCTTGCGGATGTCCGCCTGATCGACTACAAGGTGCGTGTGATGGAGCCAAAACAGGCGACCGCGGCTATGGTGCGCGTTTTGATTGAATCGACAGACGGGGAGAATGTCTGGACGACAGTGGGCGTTTCTCCGGATATCATCAACGCGAGCTGGCTTGCGCTGTCCGATTCCATCGAATACAAACTGATGAACGATCAAAAAAAGGCGGAACACTCTCGATAAACTTAACGGTATCCATACAAATCCCGATTGGCGGCGGATCATAAAGTAAGTCCAGGAAGGATGTCGTGGTTGACGGTATAAATTGCCGAGTCGGGGATAATAAAAAAGGCGGCACAAAAACAGAGCGAGGGCGGAGAAATGTTTCTCCGCCCTCGCTCATACTGTGTAGGAGGATAAGGTTATGGAATGTTTCATTAATCAGATTTGGAGTTACTCGATTTGGATCTGTCGGCCGCTGTCGAGTTTCTTTTGTTCATCCTTGGGGAGTTTCAGAGAGAGCACGCCATGCTTATACGAGGCACTGATCTGGTCTGCTTTGATTCCGGAGATGTCAAAGCTTCTAGAGTAGGAGCCGTACCGGCGTTCCTTGCGCACAAAGTGTTCCTTTTTCTCCTCATTTTCCGCATTGTGCTGTGCAGTGATGGTAAGGTAGCCGTCTGCAACATGAATCTCGATGTCGTTTTTATCAAATCCTGGCAGTTCGGCCTGTAGTTCAAAGTGGTCGCCGCGATCCAGAATATCAGTCCTGAACTGAGAGAATGTACTACCGAAATCACCAAAAAATTCTTTTTCCATCTTATCGAGGTAGTGGAACAGGTTTCTCTCATTACGGTCAAAAGGCATTAAATCAAACATACAAAAACCTCCAATCAAAGTTCCTATTTTCTTTTTTGATTATGCTGTTCTTATTATGTTCTGAGTCATTGCTTTCGCTTCCTTTCAACGATTATTAGTATAGGCCGGCATTGTGACAAATCCAGCAATAAAATATGAAAAAATCTTTAATATTAGCACTCTTCTCAATCGAGTGCTAATATCATTTTTAGCTTTTCTGATAATAGACGCGTTCACTAGAAAATAGTATGCCCACCAGAGAGAAAAAAATTTCGGCATCCGTTGAGAGTAGAGCGCCTGAGCTATCATGTCGCCTAGGACCGTCAGGTGCCTATGGCTACACCGATATCCGCCTGATTTGCATCTATGGATATAATAGTAGGAAAAATCCGCTTTGCTCATGGACAAATTCTGGGAGATGTTGTACAATAAACTAAGAAACCGAATTCATCTATAGGAGTGAGCGTTGTGAAAATCATAAAGGCAAAAAATTATGAGGAAATGAGTAGAAAAGCTGCAAGTATTATTGCGGCTCAAGTTGTCCTCAAAAATGACTGTGTGCTCGGTCTGGCAACAGGGTCTACCCCGATTGGCCTGTACCAGAATCTGGTCAAGGGCTATGAAAACGGAGATCTGGATTTCTCCAAGGTACATACCGTCAACCTGGACGAGTATTATGGTCTCGACGGCGAAAACGATCAGAGTTACCGTTACTTTATGAACCACAATCTGTTTGACCATGTGAATATTGATAAAAGCAACACCAATGTCCCCAATGGAAAGGCCGCTGACCCGCATGAGGAAAGCGCACGCTATGACAAAGTCATCGATTCCATGGGCGGCGTTGACATTCAACTGCTCGGTATCGGTAATAATGGCCATATCGGCTTTAATGAACCCAATGATGAGTTTGACAAGAACACTCACTGCGTGAATTTGACTGAGAACACCATTCAGGCAAACTCCCGGTTCTTTGCTTCGATTGACGATGTGCCAAAGCAGGCAATCACCATGGGCATCGGCGCGATCATGAAGGCGAAATGTGTGCTGCTTGTTGCAAGCGGTGAGGCAAAAGCCCCTGTTATGTATGATGCGTTCTTTGGACCGGTCACTCCGCATGTACCGGCTTCTATCCTTCAGTTCCATCCGAACCTCATCGTGGTGGCGGATGAGGCTGCACTCAAAATTGTCAGCGAAAAATGCCCCGAGGCTCTTGCATAACCAAAGAACCTGATCAGATAAAAATCCCGCGGAAGATACTTTTTTCCGCGGGTATTTTCCGTTTTACAGCCTAATTTTGATACAAGTATCGTTTGAGTACCCTCCTCAGTCCCGGCAGCATAAACTAAAGCAGGAGGTGTACTATGGAACAGAATTTTACAAACCGCCTGCTTTCCCAGCTTCGACACTATGCTCCGGATGCAACGGCGGAGATAAAGGGCTCCGCACAGTATCCGGAGCTTCGCGGAACAGTTTCGCTTTGGCAGACAAGACAGGGTGCTGTAGTACTCGCAGAGGTTCAGGGACTGCCTCAGCCGCAGGGAAATTGCGCGCATCCCGTTTTTGGATTCCACATCCATGAAGGGACGAGCTGTACCGGAAACGCGGAAGATCCGTTTGCCGATGCACTGACTCATTATAACCCGGAGGGCTGCGAACATCCGGCCCATGCGGGGGATTTGCCGCCGCTTTTTTCAAACCATGGGCAGGCATGGATGGCCGTGCTGACCGATCGGTTTGAAGTCCGTGACGTCATTGGAAAAACAGTGATCGTCCACAGTCAACCGGATGATTTCAAAACCCAGCCCTCAGGGGATTCCGGAAGCAAGATTGCCTGCGGCATTATCCGGACCACCTGGAATTAAGAGATCCCCTGATTTCTAAATCTTTTCTTTCATCCATTTATTCATAGCCATAAACCCCTCCTTTAATGAGTTCAAGGAGGGGTTTATCTTGGGTTTAATGGAAAATTTCGGATGTATAGCAATTCAAACAGAAACGTGTTTGGTATGGCAAAAAGGGCAGCTATGCTATTTCCTTTCCTCCATGAAAGAATAAGGCGGCAGCCGTATTCACAGCAGCCTTTCAGATAAGACGGCCGCGTTTTCTTCATACAGTCCATAATAGCATGGATGCCCTCCGGAATCCAATCCGGCGGCGAAAACAAGCGGAAAATGGGGAGTGTCTACTTGAATCAAAACAAAAGCTGTGATAGAATGGAGTACACGACAAAATCCAGACTCATTCGAAAGGACGAAAGCTCATATGTCAGGACATTCGAAGTGGAATAATATCAAGCGCAAAAAGGAAAAGACTGATGCGCAGAGAGCCAAGATTTTCACGAAAATCGGCCGTGAAATTTCGGTAGCTGTAAAAGAGGGAGGCCCTGACCCGAACTCGAACTCCAAGCTGCGTGATTTGGTGGCGAAGGCTAAATCCAACAACGTGCCCAACGAAAACATCGACCGCATCATCAAAAAAGCGGCGGGCGGGGACGATAAAAACCAGTATGAGGAAATCATGTACGAGGGTTACGGCCCTAACGGCGTTGCTGTTATCGTGGAGACGCTGACGGACAACCGCAACCGTACAGCGGCGGATATGCGCCATTACTTTGACAAGTTCGGCGGCAATCTTGGCCAGTCCGGCTGTGTGTCGTTTATGTTCAGCCAAAAGGGCGTTATCACCATCCCGGCGGGCGATATTGACGAGGAAAAGATGATGGAGGACTGCTTTGACGCAGGTGCAGAGGACTTTACCATCGAAGATGGCATGGTTGAAATCGTCACCGCACCGGGTGATTTCTCCGATGTCCGCCTTGCACTGGAAGAGCGCGGTTATCAAATTGACTCTGCAGAAGTTGAGTACATCCCATCCACCTATACATCTCTGGAGGATGAGGAGCAAATTAAGAAGATGGAACTGCTCATCGAACATCTTGAGGACAATGATGACGTTCAGAACATCTACCACAACTGGGAGATGCCGGAAGACGCAGAGGAAGAATAGACTAATTGGAAATCTGTCCTGGTATCACTGGCCATGGTGTTGAGATTGAATAAAAAAGAGGGCAGAGTAATCTGCCCTCTTTTCCACATGCAGTGTAATGTCAATTTGCTTTACATGTTCAAATCGGCCTGACAGGCGGATTTCCCGGAAAAACCGCACACTAAAACGGATGAAGGGCAAATAACGTAACAGAGGTGGCAAGGGGAATGACTGTACAGGAGTTTTTGCAGAAAAAGGGGATCAAACTCAATGAACAACAGAAGGCCGCAGTTTCCACCTTTACCCGCCATATACTCCTGCTCGCCGTGCCGGGCAGCGGGAAGACAACGGTCATCCTTGCAAGGATTGCCACCATGATTTTAGAACACCATATTCCACCCTCGCAGATCCTGACAGTGACCTTCAACCGGGAATCCGCAAAGGATATCTCGTCCCGGTTTTCCTCACTCTTTGCCGAATTGATTCCGGAGATGCCCGCAGTCAGTACGATCCACAGCTTTTGCTATCAAGTGCTGCGCGCTTATGCTGCTGCAAAGGGAACGCAAATGCCGCGCCTGCTTGAGGGAGGACAGACGGGGGTTCCACTGAAAGCGAAGCTTCTCCAGGAGGTTTACCGTTCTCTTTCCGGGGAGCTTGCAGGGGAGGATACTCTTGAGGAAATGGAGAACATGCTGTGCAGGGCAAAAAACAGCATGATGACCCAGGAGGAACGCAAAAAAGCGGAGTGCGCCGGGGTCTGTCTGGAGGATTTGTACGCCGGATATGAAAGGCTGAAACGTCAGCGTCGGGTGATGGATTTTGACGATATGCAGACTTTTGCGTTAACCGCACTCAGACGATATCCGGCTCTGCTGCGGCAGTTTCAGAGCCGGTATCCTTACATCAATGTGGATGAGGCACAAGATACCTCCCAGCTGCAGCATACGATCCTCCGCCTTCTTGCGGGAAATGACGGTACACTGTTTATGGTGGGGGATGAAGACCAGAGTATCTATGGGTTTCGCGGTGCTTATCCACAGGCACTGCTCGAATTTCCAAAACGGTATCCGGATGCTCTGGTGCTCAAGATGGAAGAAAACTATCGTTCCACCGGCGCTATCGTGGAAGGCGCGGATAGAATGATCCGCTATAATAAAATGCGGTATGAAAAGCATATGACAACCAAACGGGAACGGGGCGCGCCGATAGAAATTCGGAAGCTTGACAATTTAAACGACCAATACGCGGAGATTGTACGTATCGTGAGGCGCATTCCTGCCGGGGAGACAGTGGCGGTCATCTATAAAAATAATGCAAGCGCCCTGCCGCTTATCGACGCGTTTGACAAATGCGGGATCTCCTTTTATGTCAAGGAACATAAGGCTTCTTTTTTCAAGCATTTTGTAGTACAGGATATTTTAAATTTCTTTTCCCTCAGCTTTCATCCCAAGGATGGGAATCTCTTTTACTCGCTTTACTACAAACTGGGGCTCTATCTGGGCAGGGAGACGGCGGAGTATGTGCGCACCCATTGCAACGAGTATGATGATGTGTTCGAGGTACTCCTCCACTCCGGACGAGTGGAGGAATCGGCAGAGGACAGGGTACGCTTTGTGCGCCGGAAAATCGACGCCCTTCGCGCACTGGAGCCACTCACAGCACTTGAGAGCATCGAGTATGATTTAAACTACCGGGAACACCTGGAGTATCGTGCCAAACACGGCTTTAAGGAAGAGACAATGACACAAAGGCTCACTACGCTCAAAAGTATTGCACGGGATTACAGCACGGCAGAGGAGTTTTTAAACCGGCTGGATGAGCTGTCGGGTATCATTCAGGAGCACAGGGAAAACCGGGAGACTGCCGTGACGCTGACAACGATGCATTCCTCCAAAGGCCTGGAGTTTGACCATGTCCTTATGATAGATACCTATGAAGGGCAGCTGCCTTCCACGCAGGCAATCAATGAGCACCTGGCGGAGAACGACGAGCTGCTCGAAGAGGAAGCGAGGCTTTTTTATGTCGGGGCAACGCGGGCGAAAAATCAGCTGACCATTCTCTGTTCGGAAAAAATCGGGGAGGTTTCGCTCAACACTTCCCGCTTTATCGACCGGATGCTGCACGACCCGGCACATGCGGGGTTTGACAACATCGAGGTACGCAGTGCACAGGGACATCTTGAAAAGGGGACAAGAGTGATCCACAGACACTTCGGGCTCGGTACAATTCTTGGAAGAAAGGGGAGCGATGTCATTCGTGTGCGCTTTGACGACCATGGGGAACGGATGCTGTTTGAGAAGGCATTTGGAGACACTAACCTTATCCGGCTGGCCCCGGAGAATAAAAATCAGAATTAACGGCAACCTCATACACTCGGTTGAGCCGTCTTTGACCATTTCCAAGGAACTCCGATGAACATGGAAAAGGGGAAAAGCTTTTTTGCCTTTCCCGTTTTTGGCGTAAGGATTTTCAGCGATTCTCTCTGATATCGCGGAGCTTCTCGTTTATTTCCCGTACACGCCTTGGCGGAATACCGCCATAGCCAGATGATCAGGTAGATGCAAAAAGCAGGATAAGCTCATATGATATGCTCCCTTTATGAGAGACAGTGAAAAAACAGACTGTCATCATGAAGGGAGCAATTCTATGCCACAAAAAGGGAAACTGAACGCAGA
>UQSL01000072.1 GCA_900543705.1 uncultured Oscillospiraceae bacterium | reverse complement strand
CCATCGCAATAATCGTCGCACAACAATTTTGCCTTTCCCCCTATCATGCCGATTGCTCTTTCATGGCAGGCGCTTACAATGCAGATCCCACAGATTAAGCTGGCAACGAACTCTTCTTTTGCCATGATGGCTCATGGGAATTGGCAAAATTTTAGAATTGCCTGTAGAAAACAAAAATGAAGCCTTTCCTCCTCGAAAAGGCTTCGTTTTTCTTTTCATTCAAATACCTGTCCCTGCACTCACACTGCTGCTTTTTCAAGTATCGGCAACGGCTTTGTGAGATAGTCTAACGCATACTTCCGGTCACCAATCCAATTTCGGATGTCGCTTGGCCGTAAAACTACCGGCATCCGGTTGTGTATCTCCCGAACGGATTCATTGGCATTGGCTGTCAAAATCACATATCGTTCTTCTCCCTGAAAGCGATTATAGAATCCAGCCATATACAAAACCTTTTCTCCCGGCAGAGTAAACAGGTATTTCTGATGTGTCCCGTCCTGACTCCACTCATAAAATCCGGTACTTGGAATCACACACCGGCGAAACAGCAGACTGTCCCGGAACATCTTTTTGTCCTGCGCTGTCTCCGACCTAGCATTGATGATGACCCCGCTTTTGCGTACATAATTTGGAAACCCCCAGATGGAGAGTGTGGGCAGTATCTTCCCCTGCCCCTCTTTGAGGATAGGTGCCGCATTCGTCGGAAAAATTTCTCCCGTCTTTATTTCCTTGCCATAATGTTTGTCGCTGACCTCCTGGATAATTTTGCGTATTTCTTTATAATCTTCATCTGTAAACAAGCTATACCTTCCGCACATAGTTATTCCTTTCCGACCACAAACCAGTTTGGATTTTCGTAAAACAGATAGGTTTCCCGATTCCCAATGCGTATCGTGTAGCGTATCCCCTGTCCTCCGGCTTTTAAAGAGGCTGCACGTCTCACGTCGAGTACTTTGTCTATTTCAAATATCGTGCCATCTTCCCATTCAATGGCAATCGGCGTCATTTTCCCTTCGATGTCATACTGCACCATTACCGGTACAAACACCTTGCGGGCCATATATTTCTCCTTTCTATTTTAACCCAAATCAGGCCAAAAATTATCCATTTTGCAAAAAGCTTACTGGATGGATCACATGGTCGTTTACTGGATCCAGATTCGACAGTTCCCGGTCTGCCAGCATCATCCCTCGCTGAATCGAAAAATGTCCAAAGCGGCTGCGCAGCCTTTCTACCGTCCGCTCTAATTGTTCTGTTTGCTGTTCCTTCCTGGACTCCGGGTAGATGGATAACTGCCGGTTCTCTTCCACCAGTAGATTGCACGCCCTCACGCCAAGGCTTCGCACCGGCCTTTTGGGACGGTTTTGGCAGTACAACTCAAACGCCTTTTGAAAGATGGCCTTTGCCGTACAGCTTGGAACGGAGAGTGCCCCCTGCCTTTCATAGGATTCCAGTTGGTTGTCACGGATATGAATTTGCACCGTACGGCAGAGAAAGTCACAGGCGCGCATCCGCTCTGCAACGCTCTCGGCGAGAATCATCATCGTGATACGGATATCCTCGTCTGTTACAAGGTCACGCGGTGCGGTGGTGCTGTTGCCTATGGACTTGATTAGGCTTTTCGCCCCGAGATTGCTCACCGGAGAAGTATCATGGCCATTTGCAAACGCCCATAGCATTAGCCCGATTTTTCCAAAGCTCCTCTCCAAAAAAGAGGGATCCGCCCAGGCAAGCTGTCCGATAGTATGAATGCCATACCGTCTAAGTTTATTTTGGGTTGCCCGCCCAACATAGAGCAAATCCCCTACCGGAAGCGGCCAGACTTTTTCTTGAAATCCATCCAAAGGAATCACTGTGGTTGCGTCCGGTTTTTTCATATCGCTGCCGAGTTTCGCGAAAATCTTGTTAAAGCTGACTCCTACGGAAGCCGTTATTCCCAGCTCAACCTTAATCCGTTTTCGAAGAGTGTCCGCAATTTTCTTTCCACCCCCGAAAAGCCCTTCACTGCCTGTCACGTCAAGCCAACATTCGTCTAAGCCGAACGGTTCCACCTGCTCGGTGTATTCCCCATAGATTTCCTGTGCCATTCGGGAAAACCGCAGATACCGGTCGTAGTTTGGCGGGACAAAGACGATCTCGGAGCATTTTTGCTGTGCCATCCACAGAGGATCTCCGGTCTGTATCCCATAGCTTTTGGCAAGATAGTTTTTGGCAAGTACAATTCCATGCCTTTGTTCCACGTCTCCTGCTACTGCAAGGGGCTTGCCACGCAGAGTAGGCTGATACAGGCACTCGACTGAGGCATAAAAATTGTTCATATCGCTGTGCAGAATAATCCGCTCCATGTTGTCCGGCCTTTCTTTTATAATAAGAACATTCGTTCTTATTATATTATACAAAAGACCTGGGAAAAATTCATTGGTAATGTATTCCAAAAAGGAGCTGTTCCATCCTTAGAACAGCTCTTCATGCGGTATGGTATCTACTCCTCCATTTTTACTTCCAAGTGAAATGCTCTGTACCTGCACCAATTTCAAAATGATACTTTACAATACCCAAATCCACTTTTGAATAGAAACCACTGTGGATTTGTGCACTTACCTGATTGTTGGAACAAACAAGCATAAATTTTTGTTGATTAGTGGCAGTCGGGGGGCAAGCATAACAGCGTTCATGCCAGCCTTAAACCTATCGAAGGCCAGCAAGGTAGAGCAAGCCGTGGTTGAATATATGCAGTTTTACAATTCTGGGCGAATTCATTTGAAAAACGGCCTCACTCCGTTTGAAATCTGGAGCAAGGCCGCCTAATGAAAGATATTCTACGACGGGGGTACATTTTTATTTGTCCGCTGACCGGGGATCGGTCGGAATCTTCCGATAGGGCGATTTTTCTTATCTGGAACAATAAAGTTCAATTGCGCGGCTCATCAGCTGAGCGGTGCCTGCACCAAACTTATCAATATTTTTGGTAAAACGTTCGTCCTGCCGGTACATCTGCCCAAGCCCGGAGAGGATTTCCCTGGTGCAGGGATAAAAATTCTCCGTAATATGGCGATGCCATCTTTCCACTAGGCTTTGTACTTTGGCGGAATCTGGAGAAACGCCTCTTGCAGCTGCGAATGCGGCAAAGATCTCCTCGGACTCTTTTTCGATGCGCGCCCAGTCCTCCTGTTTGTAGCCAGCGATCCTGCGCTTGCTTTCCCGGTATGGCTCCGTGTCTCCGAAGCGCTCTTGAGCCTCCTTTCGATACTCTTCTTTTTCCTGCTCTATTTTGGCCATATCAAATGCCTGAAAATCCATTTCATGCCCTCCTTGTAAAATCTCCTCCACATGCGCAATCAGCTTATCCAACCGCTCTCGCTTGAGCTCGAGCAGCCGGCGCTGCCTTTTCAGCGCATCCGTGGGATCGTAATTCGGCTGGGATAACATCTGTGCAATTTCGCCAAGCGGGAAACCGAGCTCCCGGAAAAACAGAATCTGCTGGAGCCTCATCAGCGACTCTCTGTTATAATACCGGTAGCCGGACTCGGATTTTTCCTGAGGATGGAGTAATCCTATTTCGTCATAATAATGCAGTGTGCGCACACTGATTCCGGCGCGTTTTGCCGTTTGGCCTATCGTAAGTTTCATCCTGTCGCCTCCTTACAAAACAGAGCTTACACCATGACGCGGCGTGAGAGTCAAGGGTTTTTCTACAAGTACAGCAGTATACTCCAATTCCCCTACAGGTGCAAGCTTCAAGTAGCTTTGCCCGGACACACTGGATAGTGGTTTTGGAGTCACCATCCAAGTCGGTCAAAAAACATCTCCCGTATAAACAGTATCCGTCGTGGTCTAAGGTTCCGGGATAAGCAGTTTATATACAATTATCCTTTTGATAAAAAAGAACGGCGTAAAGAAAACTTTTAAAAGTTAAAATATTTGCTTGAATTCCGTTTAAACCCTATTTACAAACTCTTCGCATCATGTTATGCTTTTAACAAAACGGGTTGGTATCTCACGCCTTTTTAACATGAGACTGACGGAAGTACCGCCATGTTTACGATTATTAAGGAGACTTCAATTTGATACCCGCTTTCTTTCAAATTGAAATTTTCAGAGATTGATTTCGCACTGGCCAACGTCAACATCATCAAGCAGGCGATGTCAGGATAACCAGGGCTACACCCGATGCAATTTGTTGTCAGCAATCCGGTGGACAGTATTACATACGCAATTATGAAGACGACGGATTTGCCGGAGCACCAGGTGATTGTCTCAGGTACCATACTTGATTTCGCCCGCCTTCGTTCGAGCCTGGCAGACCATGTCGGGCTCAACTCCAAAAACGAACATGCCTATGTCTGAGGATGTGTGCACCGCGGGGGCAAAAGTCATTGTTCTCAAAGAAGCCACCTTTACGCGGTTGTATTATCTGTGCGGCGCATTTGTGAATGTATCGTGCGAGAGACTCACTCGGTGATGACGGTTGCCTACATGATTCACGGCCAGTATGGCATCAACGATGTCTGTCTCAGCCTGTCCTATGTCGTCGATGCACAAGGTATCATCGGCAGCGTGGTCCTCCCTCTGACAGAAGAGGAAGTCGCTTTGCTCCACAAGAGTGCAAACTCTTTGAAAGATACTATCAGCCAGCTTGAGCTGTAATCGGGTTTTTCCAGCAGCCAGGCGGCTGCATGTATAAATAATCCGGCTGGGACTGCTTTCTTTTGGAAACGCGCCTGCCGAAAAAACATTCAGAAAGGAATGGATAAACATGGATTACGCAACAGAATCCCTGAAAAAACACAAAGAATGGAAAGGAAAAATCGAGGTCGTTTGCCGTGCTCCGCTGGAAAACCACACGGATCTCTCCCTTGCCTATACTCCGGGTGTTGCACAGCCTTGCCTGGAAATCCAGAAGGATGTCAACCTCAGCTATGACCTGACCCGCCGCGGAAACCTTGTTGCAGTCGTCACCGACGGTACCGCAGTCCTCGGACTCGGCGATATCGGCCCGGAAGCAGGTTTGCCGGTTATGGAGGGCAAATGCGCCCTGTTCAAGCATTTCGGTAACGTCGATGCAATCCCTCTGTGTGTCCGCTCCAAAGAAGTTGACGACATTGTGAACACCGTTCGCCTGCTTGCAGGCAGCTTCGGCGGCGTAAACCTTGAGGATATCTCCGCACCGCGCTGCTTTGAAATTGAGCGCCGCCTCAAAGAGTGCTGTGACATCCCCATTTTCCACGACGATCAACACGGCACAGCAGTCGTTGCACTTGCCGCAATGCTCAATGCACTCAAGCTGACCGGTAAAAAACTTGAGGATATCAAAGTTGTCACCAGTGGCGCTGGCGCTGCCGGCATTGCCATCATCAAACTGCTCATCGCTTCCGGCCTTGACAGCAAAAAAGTGATTCTCTGCGACCGCAAGGGCGCTATCTATAAAGGCCGTGAGGGGCTGAATAAGGAAAAAGAGGAAATGGCGGAAATCACCAACCAGGATTGCCACAAGGGTACCCTTGCAGACGTCCTTGTCGGTGCGGACGTCTTCCTCGGCATCTCCGCTCCGGGCTGCGTCACCGAAGAGATGGTTAAGAGCATGAACAAAGACCCCATCATCTTCCCGATGGCTAACCCGATTCCGGAAATCATGCCGGACCTTGCTTACAAAGCCGGTGCAGCTGTTGTCGGTACCGGCCGCAGCGACTTCCCGAATCAAATCAACAACGTCCTCGCATTCCCAGGTATCTTCCGCGGTGCGCTTGATGTCCGTGCTAGCGATATCAATGACGCGATGAAGATTGCGGCTGCAAAGGCTATCGCAGACTTTGTCACTGCCGATAAGCTCTCCAGAGATTACATTATCCCGAGTGCTTTTGAAGAAGGCATAGCTCAGGCAGTTGCCAAAGCAGTTGCTCAGGCCGCCCGTGATTCCGGCGTTGCCCGCATCTAATTCCCATTAATTCAGGGATATCCAAAACCCCGGAACGGAAAATCCGTTCCGGGGTTATTGTTTTACTGTGGATTTATCGAGGCCGGCCCATGCCCCCCTGCTCATCTGCATTGTATCTATCCCATAGCTGCCGCCCGCGATGTATACGAAACCTTTTAATGTGTCCTCTGCATTATTGGATTGCATGGCGTCTTTCTGGGTTGTCAAGGTAAAAGAACCGTCTTTGATTTTGACACAATCATTGCCGGAAAGCCCTTGCCCGTTTGCATTCACGGCAATCTACTCGCCTGTGACAATAGAATAACCAAGGAAACAATCCATGCCTTACTGGAAAAACAAGCCTCATCCGCTCTTTCCGTTTCCATCCTTTCAGCCAGGGTGCAAAACCCAAGATGGCTTCAAAAAAATCTGGCAAGCGAAATGAAACATTTCTAATAAGTACTTGTATTCATTGAGGAAAGAAGCCTATTGAAAAATCAGATAATTATGGGCTTTGCTGACAGAGCGTACCATTAAATATAATACTGTGCCTGCATTTCAAACATGGTATAATAAGCGCCCTGTTTCTGCATCAATTCATCATGTGTTCCATACTCCCTAATTTCTCCGTTTTCGAAAACTGCAATATGATCGCAGAATTTGGAACTGGACATCCGGTGTGAAATAAATACGGCCGTCTTTCCATAAACAAGCGTAGAAAAGTTCTGGTAAATCTCGGCTTCTGCTTTCGGGTCAAGTGCAGAAGTAGGTTCATCTAAAATGATAATAGCAGAATTTTTATATAACGCACGGGCAAGGGCGATCTTTTGCCCTTCGCCACCAGAGGGTTCAAAGCCGTTTTCCACAAAATTTTTATAGACGTAGGTTTGTACCCCATCAGGCAGCCTTTCCATCTTATCTTTTAAGCCGCTACGGCACAACAGATCATACACCATTTGATCCGTTTCATCCTCTGAGTGTTCAAATACAATATTCTCTTTTAAAGTAAATGATAGTAATTTGTAATCTTGAAAGACACAGCCAAACGCCTTCATATAAGCGTCATAATCGATGTCTCGGATATCAATTCCATTGAGAAGAATACGCCCTTCTGTCGGATCGTAAAGCCGACAGAGAAGCTTGACAAATGTAGTTTTCCCTGCACCGTTCTCTCCGACTACCGATAATTTTTCCTCAGGGGAAAGTGTGATATTGATGTCTTTGAGTGCATCGGAACTCTGGCCTGGATAACGGAAACTCACATGTTCAAACCGAATTTCATAAGGGCCCTGCGGCAAAGGAAGCCGCTTTCCCTGTCTCATTTTCTGCGGGATATCCATATAATCCATCAGCGCATCATAATAGCCGCCAAACTGGCGGATATCCAGCAGGCTTTTCATCAGCGCGTTCATGGCGGTGGAAAAATTGAGCAGGGCTGTTATGTACATTGTAAAGTCGCCGATACCTAAGGCTTTTCGTATCACCTGAAAGGACAAATACCCATAGGTGATGCCTTTGAGTACAAAATTCATAAAGGTTGCAAGATAACTCGCTTTATTGAGCTCATTTATCTGCTTTTTATAAAAATCACAGGACTCGTCAAGATGCAGCCGGATTTTTTTGACCAGCCAATCCTTAAGTCCAAAAATCCGGATTTCCTTACCAAAGGAAAAGTTTCCAATCAAGTCCACAAGATACGATGTTTTTCGCTCAATGGGCGCCTTCTCCATATCCCAGGACACATACTTTTTCCTCACCGTGGATTCATACAGGGCGTTGAGCAGCACCAGCGCAATAAACAGCAGCACAATCAGGGGGTTTAATGTGGAGATAATGGTGATAATACCCGCGAATGTGAACAACTTTCCCAGGATATTAAAGGCGCTATCCATGACCACTCCAAAGCCCTGCCCATTGGCATAGAGGAATTTTTCCGCCTTTGCCTTGATATCCAGGAAGTTCGGATCTTCCAACCGTTCAAAGTCGCTGCAGGAAAGCCGCTCGGACAGGTCTGCCTGGAACAGGGCAAAGAGCCTTCCCTTTAAGGTAAAGCATTTTCCGGAAAGATAGTTGTTGAGCCAGCCGCCCAAAAGGTTGATAAGCAGTAAAAGCCCGATATATACTGCCAAAACAGACACCCTCTGCATGCCGGTCAGTTCATCGATAATGTACTTGGGAATCACCGTGTCCGCCAGGGGGACTGCCGCGGTAATAATTTGAAGCAGGATGCTGTCAATCACATACCATTTTTCATGCTTCCAACTATACCCTATCAAAAAGCCAATTCCGTTTTTCATGTAAAATCCTTCTTTCTATCCGGCAGCCATGTCATCTGCGTCATGGGAGGGGGAACTTTCTTCCATTTGATGGTTGCCGTCTCATGATACAAAACAGGGGAAACCGACGACGTCTGCGGGTAACAGATTGTAATAAACCCCTGGTTTCGTTCCACTGCAACGGGAGGCGTCTCCTGTTCCGGGTTATCAAAAAAGAGGTGATCATATCCGCGGGTCATTTGAATTCTTGCAAAATAATGTGCATAATCTTCCAGCTTTTTGCACTTTATCAACGCACCGGAAATAAATTTACAGGAAAGATAGTCCCGGCGCTTACCCGTTTCCGCCAATGCAGTGTGGACGTTCTGATCCGTAAAAGGGGTCAAATCATACAGGTAATACCAGCCGTCATGGACAAAATAATTGTACACATGCCCGCTCCCCGTTGGCCGGGAAAGGGAAAAATACCCCATCTTTTCATACTTGCCATCCAGTAAATACCGCAGCCAGGAGGCGTCGGAGGAACAAACATGGATGGTTTATACATTACTCTACCATCTCCTTCCATCTGACTACCCAAAGTATAACAAGTTTATGAAATAAAATCAATATTTTTTAATATATATATAAATTGAACTAAATCGATTCAGGAATTTTAGGATATTCACCAAAATACATCATGTAGTTTAGTCTGTTTTGTCGTGATAAATAGATGGTTAGTTAACAGAAAAATCCCTCAAGAATTGCCGTCCCAGCAATTCTTGAGGGATTTTCTCTGTCAAATAAATGTTCACATTGGAGAAATTCAGCTATGGCGGTGGATACATTCCGTTTTGCGCATGGAACAGAAATTTTCCGCCAAGGCATTGTCGTAAGGGTTTCTGCGTCTTGACACGGAAGGCTTCATGCCATATTCTTGAGTTTGATTGTAATACTCTTGGGATGTGTATGGAACCCCCTGGTCGCTGTGGAGCTGTAGTCTTCCGGAGACTTTTTCTTTGCTACAGCAAGACGGATGGTGTCTAAAACGAGGTTGACTGTTCGGCGTGTGTTTTGTAAGCAACCATGTGTTTTCGAACAGTTGTGGATATCAGACAGATAAAGGACTCCTTGACCTCGTGGGAATGTAGGAGATATCTGTGACCTATTCTCGTTAGGACGGTTGGCTTGCGTTTTTTGGGTGGAGTTGAAACTTGCAATACAAGATGCTGAAATGAGGTGAAAGGCGAAATGTGTATGAGAAGTACTTGAAGATCACATAAACTTAAGGAAAACAGAAAAGCAGCCTTCGCTGTTCACACCACCAAAACATTCGAATTGCAAGGATGATTGAGTAATTTTGTCAGTTTCAGACTCAAGGCATCATCCCTTGTGTTCTTCAAGCCAACGCAGTGCAGTATACACATAAATTGCACTTCCGTCGGAAAGAACACTTTCATCGAATTTTACCATGGGATGATGCTGCGGATAACTGTAGCCTTTCTCCGGTTGTCCGGACGCAAGTGCTAGCATAATGGACGGAACCTTTTGGCTGACATAGGCGAAATCCTCTGAGCCGGCGGTCTTAGATGCCTTTTGACCGTCTCCTAACGCATTGAGTTCAGTGACAGAAAAAGCTTTCTCCCTTCCCATTAGTTCTTTGACATACTTATCAGTACAAACCGATAAATCTTCATCATTGACCAAGGTAGGGCAGCCGCTGCCAAAAATAACAGAGGCCTCCGCCCGAAAGGCTCCAGCGGTCCCTTGTGCAATTTCAATCATCCGTTTCTTGATAAAAGAACGCGTTTCCTCGTCAAAGGTACGAACACTTCCGCGCATAATGGCTGTATCCGGGATAACATTGGCCGCAGTACCTGCATTCATCGTACCAATAGTTAATACAGCACGCTCATCCAAAGCAAGTTCTCTGGCGTTGATTTCCTGCAAGTTGATGAGGATATGTGCAGCGGCAGTGAGAGGATCAATCCCGGTATTCGGCATCGAACCATGGC
>UQSL01000071.1 GCA_900543705.1 uncultured Oscillospiraceae bacterium | reverse complement strand
CCCCATTCATTAGATAGTATACCACACTGTCTAACAAATGGGGTGCAGTTCAAAAAGGGTTGATTGCTCCATGCCGGTACTGTACTGCAATCCATATTGAAATGCAAACTGCTGTACGACGGCAGAAGAAAAAAAGTCGTCGTGCAGCGGTTGCTTAAACACGCCAAAGATACGGCGGCTTTTAAAGTCCGCCGTTTTTTCCCTCAAATTGACGACGCCCTGACGCTGGCGGGATCGGCGGCCCACGGAGGGAGCCGCCATGAAGCAAAGAGCGTTTCGACATAATACGACGTTTATACTGTCAAAAAGCCTGTCCCCGAAGCCGGGGACAAGCGGCCATGAGTATGTACTATACCATGTAAATCAACTTTATAACACTTCTGCTTTCGCCCGGTGGGTTTATGACCTGCCGGGCGAAATTTGTTGTTTTCTGCGGTCTGCTTTTTTGGCATGAAAAAAATTCAAATTTTTTCAAAATAGGAGGCGATTAGCGGGCCAGCAACAAAGCGCCATTCGCTCTATGTGCGGAAAGGGAGGAACCCACCTAAATCCCCCACAGAAAGGGGGCGAAAAGATGGAAACACCCAACCGCAAATTTGGCGAATGGGGCCAGTTTGACCGTTACTGCAAGCTGATTCTGTACCACGAAGCGATTGACTACCTGCGGGAAATGCAACGCCGCCGCGATATGGAAATATCGCTGGACGAGCTTTCCCCCGCACAGAGGGACAAGCTCTCGATCACAGACGACTATCCGTGTGAAAGCTATGTCTTTGATTCCCACGAAGGCTTTACCCGGGCGTTTGCACGGGAGTTTGGCGTGACGCCAAAGCAGTATTCTGTACACCCAAAGCCCATCAGACTGTTTTTGCCTTCGGATATCACCTCATATTATCGCTATCAACTCAGCTGCAGGGAGGAAACAACAGTGAAACAGGTACCAAGTGCAATTTTTGTTCAGAACATAGAACGCCCCGCCCGAAGACTTATTTTGAAACGGGGAAAAGCGGCGTCCGAGTATTTTGCTTACTGTGAAGAGGTAGGATGTGACGTATGGGGGATTCTGGTGAGTATCAAGGAGGCGCTGTACGAGCCGATTGGCATGTGGCTGCCGGAATCTATGCGAGCTCCGGGAACTTCCGAGTATGCGCAGGGAGTGGAGGTCCCACTCGAGTATGACGGAGAAATTCCGGAAGGCTTTGACTGCATTGAACTGCCTGCCTGCAAGATAATGGCCCTCCGTATCAGGACGAAGATTTCATGGATGCCATCGATATTGTGTGGCAACAGCTCGAAACGTTTGACCCGGGACTCTATGGCTATCAATATGCCCCGAGGATGCGCCCCGTTTCCAGCTTGCGCCGATGGGGTACCGTGGCTACATCGAAGGGCGTCCGGTACGCCCAGTAAAAGCGGATTAGTAAAAATTCTACAATATACCCTCTGTACCGGACAGGGGGTATATTATTATGATAAATAAATCAGCTTTTTCTGCATTGTTTTTGTCTGACAGTACAGACTAAAGGTATCACAGAAAGTGAGAGGAGACTTTGTATGTTTAAGCATGAAAAACAATTTTTGAATCCGGTTCGGGTGGACAAGCCCAATCCCAACTATGCAGCTTTGCTCCAGGAACAACTCGGCGGCCCACAGGGAGAGCTGAAAGCTGCCATGCAATATCTTTCCCAAAGTATGCGGGTGAAAGACCCAGAGATCAAGGATTTATTTCTGGACGTTGCAGCGGAGGAACTGTGCCATCTGGAAATGGTTTCTGCAGCGGTTAATATGCTCAATGGTCATGACTTGGATGCGCAAAATGCCACTGTTGGTAACGTGGAAGCCCATGTTTTGACTGGGCTCACCCCGATGCTTGCAAATGCAAGTGGCTATTTGTGGACAGCGGCCTATGTCAATGAGACCGGGGATGCGGCGGCGGATATCCTCTCTGATATTGCGGCAGAACAGCGCGCCAAGGTGGTCTACCAATACCTATATCGACAGATTGATGACAAAGGAGTCCGTGAAACCATCGATTTCCTTCTGAACCGGGAGGAAGCTCACAACACGATGTTCCGGGAAGCCTTTAACCGGATTCAGGACTCCGGTTCCCAGAAGGATTGGGGAACTACACCGGATTCCCGGATCTATTTTGACCTCTCCAGGCCGGGCGGGCAGAGTTTTGACCCGGCCAAAAGCAAACCGACAGAATTTAAGCTGTAAATAAACTGTAATTTCGGGATATGACATGTAAAAGCCTCCAATCGTTTTTCTATCTTACGATTGGAGGCTTTTTCTTTCAATGTCTATTTTTCTTGGTTATGTTCACACCTTAAATATGGCTTTTTGTTTAAATTGAATTAGCAGCAAGATAACCTTCTTCAATGGCACGATTAATATCGGCAGCACGTTGATTACAGTCACCAACGACATGAACATCAATGCCTTTTTCTTCAAGTAATGATACATCAAAGGCATTTGGTTTTGCACCTACGGCAAGTACAACATAATCACAAGGAATAGAAACTTTTCCATCCTCATTTTCTGCCTCAACAGTTGTATGTGTAATTTCTGTCACTTTTGTTTTTGTCAATAATTGGACATGATGGTTTTCAAAATCTTCAAACATAATTGGACGTACAGTTGTAGATTCTTCTTTGGCAATTTCATCAATCATTTCCACAATACTGACTTCACAACCCATATTGGCAAGTAATTCTGCTGTCTCTGCTCCAACTAAACCACCACCAATAATAACAACTTTACCATTTGGGAATTGTTCGTGATTTAATACTTTCCAAGCATCATAGACGTGTGGTAATTGACTTCCTGAAATTGGAGGTACAGCATTAGATGCTCCAACAGCAACAATGACACTATCAGGATTTTCAGCTAAGATACATTTTGCACATACTTTTTGACCTAATCTTAAATCAACGTCTAAAGCTTTCATTTCGTTTTCAAAATAATGAATGGCACGTGTCATTTCTGATTTTCTTGGAGGAACAGAGGCAATGTTTAATTGACCACCTAAGGAGGTTTCTTTTTCAAATAATACAACTTGATGGCCTTTTAAGGCAGCAACTCTTGCAGCCTCCATCCCTGCGACGCCCCCACCAATCACAACTACTTTTTTCTTGTCTTTGGCAGGTGAAATCACTCTTTCATATTCATGACCGTTTTCTGCATTTAAAACACAGCTCAAGAAACGACGACTTTGAATAGCATCAGTACATCCTTTATTACACATCATACAATGACGAATACGTGAACTTTCGCCATTTTCTAATTTTTTGACATAATCAGGGTCAGCTAAAAGAGAACGACCTAACCCGACAATATCACAAATACCATTTTCAATTAATGCCTCAGCATTTTCAGGTGTTAAAATGCGTCCCACAGAAGAAACAGGGATAGATACAGCGTCTTTAATTTGTTTTGTATATTTTGACATAAAGCAATATGGCTGTGTACCCATGGCAGGGATTGTATCATTCATATTTCCGGTATGGTTAGCTTGACCAACATGAATCATATTCACACCGGTATCTTCAAGAATTTTCGCAAACTTGACAGCTTCCTCGATTTTTAATCCGCCTTTACCTCTTAAAGGATTTTCTGTAATGATAGGTAATTTATAGTCGATACACATATCTGGAGCATTATCTTTGATTGTTTTTACAACTTTCAAAGCAAATTTAATCCTGTTTTCAAAAGATCCGCCATATGCATCTGTACGTTTATTTAAAATAGTTGAACATAATGAACCAACTAATCTATCACCATGAATTTCGACAATATCAACACCTGCTTGACTGGCACGTTTCACACAGTCACCTATTTTTTTCAAAATGTTATTTAATTGTTCTTCCGTAACTTCATCAATATAATGTAACATATCATGGTGCAATTTAGCGCGTGCAGCTTGCATATCGCCTTTTTTAAATAATTCAGCTAAAGCGTCAACATCATATTCAGGATGGAAAATTTGAATCCCTAATTTACAATCATATTTATGTACAGCATCGGCTAATTTTTTATAAGCTGGAATCTGGCCATCATGGAATAATTTTGGCGTTGGTGAAACAGTATTTACAGGGGCGACATCCCCTAAGACAATATAAGCGACACCACCTTGGGCAATACGTTTATAGAAGTTAAAACTCTGTTCACTAATAGTTCCATCCTTATCTTCATAACCTGTTGTCATTGGTGGAAACATAATTCTGTTTTTTAAAGTAATTTTACCTACCTGGATAGGTTCTAATATTTTCATCACAATTCCTCCGTCAACTTAGTTTTCATTTTTAACTGTTAAAGAAAACTGTCTGATCATCCAATACACTTTCCTTTTATTGGATAATAAAACCTTCTTTTATACTATGTTACCACTTTCACAAGCAAGATACATACCGAATCAATAAAAAAACATATACTTTTATGTATATACTTAAAGATTTATTTTCTTTTTATATTCCTTTGGACTGACTCCTGTCATCTGCTTAAACACCTTAGATAGATGATAAGCTGAAGAATATCCCAATTCTTGGGCAATCCTTGTCACACTTGACCCTTCGGCAAATTTTCGTTGAGCATATTTGATCTTTTGACGCTGGATATAGGTTGCAGGAGGATCATCTAAAACTTTCATAAAGGCTTTATAAAGTTCACTCACAGAGACTCCTAAAAAACGCGTCAAGCTGGGAAGTCGAATCGGTTCATATAAGTGTTCCTGAATATACATCATCGCCTCATTGACAAGTTGAACATAAGGCGAACGGATAATTTTAATTTCCTGTTGTTTACCACGCTTTAATTGAGCTCGTATAATTTCGACTACAACACGTATTAATGCCGAAGTGATAATACTGGAATAACCAATTTCCTGTTCTGTGGACTCTACCAATAATCTATCCAACATCTCGCTAAAATCTTTGACTTCATTTGCATAAATCACATTGCCATGCCTCGTCAATAAAGAAAGGAGTTGATGTTGTAAAGCGATAGGTTCAATTTCAAAATGAAAGTAATAAAAAGCATAACGATCATGATTTTCATTCTTTGACGTATTGAGTTTGAAAGGTTCCAGGATCAAAAAGCTCTTTTCTGGACAATCATATTCTTTTTCACCGATGACGGTTCGCGAACCGCCTTTTTGATAATAAACGATTTCAATATCATTAGATAAATAACTGGCTTTGACGTCTTTTGGACTTTGCCATAAACCAAAAGTATTGATTTTAAAACTCATTTGACTCAGTAAATCCGTGAGTTCATCGCCTTGAAATTGTTGGTACTTGGTTTGTGTCTGAATATACATCAAGTATCACCACCTTTAATTAAAGTTTACTGTTTTTGTCCGTGTTTTTCAATATAAATACAAATGATTTCACGATTTTATTTGTATAAAAATCAGCTTGTGTCCATATCACAGGTGTTGGATATAGGGAACTTGTCTTTTGGAATGCCCGACGTGCCATTTGGCTAATATCTTGCTAAAGTACAGGTGGATATAGATGATACCATATTTTCGGTTTAACCCCCGTATGTCACCCTTGCTGCGAGTTCTTGTATCAGCTGCCCTTTCAATTTTTCGGGATCTCTTTTCCCTGACATTCAAAAGCCTCCAATCGTTTTTCTATCTTACGATTGGAGGCTTTTTCTTCAATGTCTGTTTTTTCGGGTACAGAGCGGATCCGGGAACTTAACAAGTTTATGTGAGACGAAGGCCGTACTGATCGCGGAACGAACCGCGGGAAATCCGGATAATATCAGACCTGACCATAAACGGCAGAGCCTGCTGATAGTTGTACTGATCATTTGTCGTGGTGATTGGTCTGTCCCTGAGGAGGAGCCTTGTTCGGTTATCGTGCAGTAAAATAGTCAGCAGATGGCCCCTTCAGGAAGAATGCCTTACAGTTTTTGCAAATCAAATAATACCCCTTTCATTGCAGCAAGAATCAGATGGATTCGGAAAGATACCCCTCCCGACGATAGATATCCAGCGCACGGAGAAGGAAAGGCTCGGTCACTCCAAAGTACTCGGCAAGCTGCCAGGACTCGGTGTAGCCGGCATTCAGCGCCTGCTGAAGCTGTGCAAAGGGGAGAATCCGGTGCACGGCATACTTGTCCGCCTTATACTCGTGGCGCTCGATAATATCCAGGCTGCTTGAGACACGGTGTGTGGCGCCGGTCATGCAATGGCCGAGTTCGTGGGCGGTTACACAGAGTTCTTCCGCAGAGCTTTCCAGTTTGTCCGGGTCAAGAAAAATTCCATAAATTCCAGACAATTCGATGGTTACAGCTTTTCCCTCCGGGATCGGACAGGTAAATAGCCTGATATCATGGTAATATAGTTGTTCAAACAAATCCAGTAGTTTCGGCGGCATATAGAACTTCCTCTTATTCTTTTTTCTTCGGCAGAGTTCCATTGAGCAGTTTTGCCATTTGCAGCAGCTGTTCCTTGGCTTCTTCCGAAAGATCTTTGGTTTCCTGATAAAAAGCATACGTAAAATCGTCCAGAGTGATTTCATCCTGCTGAACGGGCGTTTGCTTATCTGATATCAGGTTTTCAATGCTGGTTTCAAAAAAGGCGGCCAATTTAAGAAGAGTGTCATAATTCGCTTGCCTTTTCCCATTTTCATAATTCCAATAGGCCTGTCGTGTGATTCCAAGATAATCCGCAACTGCCTGCTGGGATACACCTTTGTTCTTTCGATATAACTCTAAATGATTCATGAAATGCCACCTCTGTTTTATTATAGCAACAAAAGGTTAACAAATCAAGAAATAGTAACAGAATATTGATTTGATGACAGGAAATCAATATTTATATAAACATATTGTTGACAAATCAAAGAAGAAATGCTATAATTTAAGTAACGAAACGTTTCAAACTATCAGTTAGAAAGGCAGAATACAGGTTTATCAGGGAAATGCAATGCGCCATTGTTTTTGCGTATAAGCAAAATCCATACTCTTATTATAGAACATATGTTTGATATAATCAAGAGAATTCTGTAAAAATTTAGGAGGTAATTCGTATGGCAGGACAGTTACAGGTAAGGACGATGACAACACAGGAGACCGTCAAGGATTTGCGTTCCCATGGGTTTCCAATCGGGGTTCCCAAACTCAAGGCGGGCATTGAACAGGGGGTTTTTCCATTTGGAAAAATGATTCAAATGGAAAACAAGGAATATCTGATTTATCGCCGCCTGTATGAACAGTGGCTGAAGGAGCACGCCAGCTATGAAGAAGAATAAGACTCTCATCCCGGAAACGGCGGAACAAAGCTGGCTGATGCCATTGGAACCGCTGAAATTGTATCCTTTCGTGAACGGGAAAACAGCGTGTGCAGGAGAAGAGGAAAACCCTCGGATTCCGGATAAGCCGAAAGACCCTTTGAATGTGATGGAAAAGACAGTGCCGGATTTGGATCACCGCTGTGCATTTGAAAATGGCAGCCACTGTCGGGCCTTAGTACAAAAGAGGTGTGTATTTTGCCGCTTTTTTCAGACTCCTGCTCAGCTTCAACGGGGAAGGGAACAGGCGAAAATTCGTTTGAAAGTCAAGGGACTTAGAGAAAAGTATTTAGAAAAATATGGAGAACATATGTTTTAGGAGCGATGAGATGATTGCAAAATTAAAAGAGGAATATATCCGGACGGCTCAGGTTCTTTTGGCCAAACGGAAAGAATTGGAGCAGCGTCTTCCGAATACAAGAGGACGCGAGACACTCCAGTTGGAAAAACGCATTGAAAATTTATATGGAATGTATTTGGATACCTGTTTTGCCATACGTGAAATGTCAAAGGTGGAAAGAAAGGAGGAGGGAGATCTATGCCGGGTAGCGGACAAACAGAGGGAGAGCTGAATCTGACGCAATACTTGTCCACCGATGCCATTGATTTAATCGGAGATTACAATGCGGATATGAAAAAGATTGCGGAGCATGCTGCGGTACTAAAAAGCAGAGAGGGCAGCCCGGGAGGGTTTGCCACATTGGACACAAACGGGAAGCTGGTCCAGATGCCGAGTGCAGCAGACATCGGCGCGCAACCGCAGACGGCAGCGCGCAGTGCTTATGTCAAAGCGGATGCCTCAGGCAACCTGGTAGCGGGGACAGTATACAAACGGGACGAGCTGTTCGGTTCTGTCAACACGCCCCGCACGGCTTCCGGGATTATTAACCTGATGTACAATCTCAATGACTACGACCTGATTGCCATCGTAACGGCACCGGCAAGCAATGGATATATCTTCCACTTTACTAATCTATATCTGCCGTTTACATTTACCATGCAGACCGCGCAAACTGTATGGGGGATTGATACCACCCTGAAATCGGGAAATATTCGATTTGGATATAATGGCAGCACAAGTGATGCGACAAAGGCATATTTGCCTACTGCATTATCGGGATTTGGGATTATTTATATCTATGGGATGAAATTTGGAGTGTAAGGGGGATCAATCATGACCGTCAACTATATCAAAGACAGCATGGTAACGGCAGTAGGCGTAGCGGGAAGCTTTTTTGCAGGCCTGTTTGGAGGATGGGACACTGGTTTAATCACACTCGTGATTTTCATGGCGCTTGATTATCTCACCGGCCTGATTGTGGCGGGGGTATTTCACAACAGTGAAAAGACAGAAAAGGGCACTTTGGAAAGCCGCGCCGGATGGAAGGGGCTATGCCGGAAAGGGGTGACGCTGCTCATTGTGCTGGTGGCCTGCCGGCTCGATATGGTCATCGGATCGACGTTTATCCGGGATGCAGTCGTCATCGCCTTTGTGGCGAACGAGACGATCAGCATTATCGAGAACGCCGGGCTGATGGGGATTCCCATTCCGTCGGCAATCACCAAGGCAATCGAGGTGCTCAAAAACAAGGCGGATGAAGAGGAGGAAGACAAGTCACATGGCAGTAAAAGTAATTGATGTAAGTTCGTATCAGCCGGATATCGATTATGCAGCAGTAAAGGCCGCTGGAATCAGCGGGGCAATTATCCGCTCGAGCCTGATGTACTGGGGAGACCAAAATATGGTGAAGGAAAGCTGTGTCGACAAACACTATAACGGGTTTCACAGTGTAGGGGTTCCGATGGGGGTCTACCATTACAGCTGTGCGACAACCCCGGAGATGGCGAGAGAGGAAGCACGTCTGGTGCTGGATATTGTCAAGGACAAGCAGCTGGAATATCCCATCTACTACGATACGGAGAACAACGAACGCCAGGGCTCTCTGCCAAAAGAGAAATTGACAGAGATAGCAATCGCCTTCTGCGAGGAGATCGAAAAGGCCGGATACTATGCGGGGATTTATACGAGCCTGAATTGGTTTAAAAATAAATTGGATTGCACAAAATTGGAGCAGTATGATAAATGGGTGGCTCAGTATCACACGGAATGCCAGTTTTCTGAAAGCTATGGGATGTGGCAGTATACCTCTCAGGGGCATGTTGCTGGAATCAGCGGGAATGTGGATATGAGTGTATGCTATCAGGATTATCCCACCATTATCCGTCAGGCCGGACTTAACCACCTGTCTGGTTCAACTCCTGCGCCTTCTCCGGCACCGGAGCAGACGGTAAGTGGGACAATATACAAGCTCGGGCAGCGCGTGACCTTTTCCACCTGCTACCGTTCTTCGACGGATACCACGGACAAGGCCATCTCCGCGGCGAATATGGCGCGTAATACCGGCGTTATTACCAGGATTATTCCCGGCGCCAGACAGCCTTATCTGCTGGATAACGGCCTGTGCTGGGTGAATGACGGGGATATCCGCTCTGTGGATGGAGCGAGTACGGATGCACCGGCAGCGCTCTCCGCTATCCAGGAGGACGACCGGGTGCAGGTAAAACAGGGTGCACGCTCCTATGAAGGGGCCCCGATTGCCTCTTTCGTCTACAGTGGTACTTACACAGTGGACGAGCTGCGGGGAGACCGTGCCGTACTCGACCAGGACGGCATCTGCACGGCGTTCCGGGTCAGTGATTTGACAAAAACATAAAATGAGAAGCCGCGAAAACATGTTTTCGCGGCTTCTCGTTTTATGTCTGAATCCATTTTCGGTATTTGTTTAGGTGAACTTTCCTTTGGATGGTACTAATCCTGGCCGTATTTATGGTGATGCTCCATTTGGCCCTTCCCTTTTCAAGATATATGATAACCGTTTCTGCCG
>UQSL01000070.1 GCA_900543705.1 uncultured Oscillospiraceae bacterium | reverse complement strand
GGTACCGGCGTTTCATCTCCAGCACGTCCTGCTCGGTCACCTGATCGTGCACCGGACAGCAGCCGTCCCAGGTAATGATATTCTTGTCCGGGCATTTTTCTCTGACAAAGGAGCCGAGATTTTTGTCTGGGATAAACAGGATTTCCTGCTCCGGCATCCGGCCGACAATCTGTACGGCACTTGAGGATGTGACGCACACATCGCTGACAGCTTTTAGTTGCGTTGTGGTATTGACATAGGCAACCACCTTGCAGTCAGGGTGCTCCTGCTTATAGGAAACGACATCCTGGGGCCGAATCATCTCAGCCATCGGACAGGTCGCATTTTCCACCGGCAAAATCACTGTTTTCTCGGGAGACAGGGTTTTTACTGTTTCCGCCATAAACCGCACACCACACAAAAGCAGTGTTTTCTGGGAAAGCTTAGACGCATCCGCACTCAGCTTGAACGAGTCCCCTTTCAGATCCGCGATTTCGAGAATATCCGGGCTCTGATAGCTATGTGCCAGAATGGCTATGTCCTTTTCCTTTTTCAGCTGCATAATTTTTTCCTGAATGGCTGATATCATGATAAATTCCTCGCATTCCGTGGAGTTTTTTATTTCCCTTGTTTTTCCATTATCCCTTGAGCGCAAAGCGTGAATGGGATAATGGATTATCACCGCCAACTTCTCATAAATACCTACGAAATCATCCATCGCTTCGCTTGGATTCATTCGGTGCCTCTATTATATCGTGAATAAAACAAAACCTCAACTGCCTGATAACAAAAACCCCAGCCTACACAAAAGATCTGCCCGCTTTGCCATTTCTACCCGATTTGACACATGATAGAGAAATTGGCTTTCACAGAAGCATTGCGAATGATTTTTCATTATGTTATACTGTTTTTATAGGAATTTCATGGTCCCTGTTTCTTTGTTAATGGAGGATTTCTGATGAAAATATCAACCAAAAGCCGTTACGGCCTCCGTTTGCTGATTGATCTTGGCCTGCATTCGGACGAGGGGTACATCCCGCTCAAAACCATTGCAAACCGCCAACAAATCAGCGATAAATACTTGGAGCAAATTATCAGTGCGTTGAGCAAAGCATCGATTGTCAAGAGCACCCGCGGTGCCCAGGGCGGGTACATGCTGGCAAAGGACGCCTGTGATATCTCGGTAGGAGATATCCTTCGTACGCTCGAAGGCTCGTTTGCCCTGGTGGAATGCGCCCAGTCCTATGAGCTTTGCTCCCGTTCCTCCGAATGCGCGGCCCACTCGGTGTGGTACCGGATGCAACACGCTATCGAGCAGGTTGCGGACGAAACCTCTCTGCAGGAGCTGATTGACGAATCTATGCTAAACGGCGGAGGCCCTATCGTCTGCGAAAAAAAATAAAATGTCCTCAATGCCCCCTCTGTTTTGGTTTCTCTGCTGACACTCTCGATAAAATTTCCTAAAAATACCCATAAAAAAGTGGAATTCTTTCACTGCGTGCCGATTGTTTTATGAACATTCCTGTGATAGAATATAAATAATTTAAGAAATCATGCCGCTTTGTGTCATGAAAAAGGAGATTTGTGATGTATAACGAGGATAGCAGCAATCAATATGTAGGAGAACTTGGGATTATTTGCATGCCCGGATGTGAGAAGTTCGTAGAAAGCGTGCAAAACTACATTCAGGGATGGAGAAAATGCAACAAAAAACTCGTGTTGGACGCCTCCGTTATCCGTTTTGCAACCGGCGAAGCAAAGGGCTTGATTCGGGAGTCCGTCCGCGGCAAGGACATTTTTATCATCACCGATATATTCAACTACAGTGTCACCTACAAGATGTACGGCAAAGATGTTCCGATGAGCCCGGACAACCACTATCAGGACTTAATCCGTATTATCTCCGCAATTGCAGGCAAGGCTAAAAGAATCAACATCATCATGCCGATGCTTTATGAGGGCAGACAGCACAAGCGTTCTTCCAGAGAATCTCTGGACTGTGCTATCATGCTACAGGAACTCGTCCACATGGGCGTTTCCAACCTCATCACCTTTGATTCACATGACCCTCGTGTGGTTAATGCAATCCCTTTAAGCGGCTTCGATAATATCCATCCGACCTATCAGATGATTAAAGCCCTGGTTAGAAATGTCCCAGATATCAGCATTGAGGACAAAGACCTTGCCATCATTTCTCCGGATGAGGGCGGCGTCGGCAGATGTCTCTACTATTCCTCTGTTTTGGGCGTCAACGTCGGCATGTTCTACAAGAGAAGGAATTATGCAGTCGTCATCGATGGCAGAAACCCCATCGAAGCACATGAGTATCTCGGTGCGAGCATTGTCGGAAAGGATATCATTGTGGTCGACGATATGATTTCCTCCGGCGAATCCCTGCTCGACATCTGTGCTTCCCTGAAAAAGCAGGGCGCAAAGCGTATTTTTGCATTTATTTCCTTTGGATTGTTCTGCAACGGCCTGGAGGTCTTTGACAAGGCGTATGAGGAAGGTTCCTTTGACAAGATCTTCACTACCAACCTCGTCTACCGTTCTCCGGAACTGCAGGCAAGAAAATGGTATTGTGAAGTGGATATGTCCAAGTATGTGGCATATATCATTGAAGAGCTCAACCGCGACCAGTCCATCAGCAGCCTAATCAACCCTTTTACTAAAATCGAAACCCTGATTAAAAACTTCAGGGAATCGAAAAACAAATAAAACTTTTTTCATTGCTGGCTTGCGGGGCGCTGGGGCGTAGACCCCAAGGCAAATTCCGGCTTTCCGCCGTGCGGAGGCCAGGACTTTGCTCCCACTTCCAAATGGATCGTCTTTTCCCATCAGTTTTCCTCCACTGCAGGAGTAGACCCTGTTACCGGACCGATTATCGCCGCCATTCCGGCTGGACCCCGGTTTTGCTATGAGTCTGCTCGGCGGCATCTTCTTTGGAGCGGTACAGGATTTCGGCGTCCTGTATGCCTCGTTCAAAAACGGAATCGCCTGATACAGACAGCCCCCGGAAAGTTCCGGGGGCTGTTTTGATTGTTATGTAATCTCAGAGGAACTCTCCGCCTGCCAATCGGCGGGCCGAGATGCTCTTCTTTCCGTTTATTTCACTGTGATAAGCTCGTATTGATCGGAGCCAAGGCCGATTTTCACCGCGTGCTCAATAGCGGACTGCCAGTTGGTATCCGGATGGGTATCGGTAAAATGGTCGTGATGGGTGTGCGGCTGCTCCCCAAGGCGGCTGTTGGCGATGACCTCCTGCTGATTGCACAAATCCACGCACGCCTTGTCGAGCGCGACCGGGTCAAGGGAGGCGAGCATACCGACATCCGGGATGATCGGGGCGTCGTTTTCCGCATGGCAGTCGCAAAACGGGGAGACATCCACAATCAGGCTGATGTGAAACTGCGGGCGGTCTTTAACGACGGCCAGGGTATACTCGGCAATTTTGCAGTTGAGCACATCGTTTGCCTCATCCCATCCCGCTTCGACTGCATCCATCGGGCATGCCCCGATGCAGCGCCCACAGCCGACGCATTTGTTATGGTCAATGCTCGCCTTTTTGCGCTCATCAAAAGAAATCGCATCGTGCGCGCAGTTTTTGCGGCAGGCCCCGCAGCCGATGCATTTGCTCTGCTCCACAACCGGTTTGCCTGCGCTGTGCATCTCCATCTTTCCGGCGCGGGAGCCGCAGCCCATGCCGATGTTTTTGAGCGTTCCGCCAAAGCCGGTGGACTCATGCCCTTTAAAATGGGTTAGGGAAATAAAGACATCCGCATCCATGATGGCACGGCCGATTTTGGCCTCCTTAACATAGTCTCCGTCAATGGGGACGAGTGCCTCGTCCGTCCCTTTCAGGCCATCCGCAATGAGAATCTGGCAGCCCGTAGTAAACGGGTTGTATCCGTTTTCATAGGCCGCATCCAGATGGTCGAGCGCATTCTTCCTGCGCCCGACATACAGGGTGTTGCAGTCCGTCAAAAACGCCTTGCCGCCGAGCTCCTTGACCGTATCCACAACGACTTTTGCGTAGTTTGGCCGCAGGTAGGAGATGTTCCCCGGCTCCCCGAAGTGGATCTTGATTGCCGTATACTTGTCCTTAAAATCAATCTGTTCGATTCCCGCACGCTTGATGAGCTTTTTGAGCTTTTGCAGCAGATTCTGATTGGGCGTCGCGCGAAAATCCGCAAAATACACCTTTGATTTTTCCATACTGTTCATTTCCTCACTTTCCTGCCGGTGAACACCTGTCCCGGAAAGTCGGGACAGCAGCTATAAACACAAACCTATTTTTTTCCCGTTCAGCCGCCGGCGGATCCTCTCGTTTCCTATCCTGTCCAGCGCCCCGGAATCTTCGCTGCGAAAGGGGGATTGGAGCCGGACGAAGAAAGGTGGGAATCCCCTCCTGACTGTTTATAATAATTATACCATATTCAGCTTTGCAAAGAAACCCGGTTTTTTGCACGAGTATCCGAGATTTTTATCAATTTCCTAATTTCCTTCCTGGACAGAACCGGTAAGAGTGTTTAAGACGTTGAGGAAAACTGCGCGGACAAAATTCTGCTGATTGTCTCCTATCGTCCCTCCACCCTGACCGGGTGCAATCGGATCATCCCCCTGTCGCAGGGGTGGATGTTTATTCATAACAAAACCTCCGATATACAAGCACCGGAGGTTTTGCGTCATTTGGATTTTGCGGCAGTCGATATGGGTTTATTTAGATACAGGAGTGTCATCTATATATTCAATCAAATCTCCCGGCTGGCATTTCATTATGCTGCAAAGTTTTCCGAGCGTATCTGTTGTTATGGGTTTATCATGTCGGATTCTTTGCAGAGTTTGAGCATCAATGCCTTCATTGGCCAGACGATAGAATGAGATGTGATTTTCCTCCATGTACTGCCGCATTGGTCGAAAAGAAATCGGCACCACATCACCCCATTTTTCACTATTATATGGGGCTTGTCGCTCCTTATTATAGTGATTATAATCACTATAATAAGGAGGTTGATAAATATGAATGTGACCTTTTGCGGTCATACACAGATCTCGCAAAGCGAGGAGCTGCAAAACTGGCTGCGTACCGTGACACGAAGCCTGATCGAGCAAGGAGCTACCACCTTCTATCTCGGAGGCTATGGAGCCTTTGACAGCTTGGCGGCGTCGGTTTTACGGGAGCAAAAGAAACTGTATAAAACCATAGGCTAGGCCTGTGGTTTTACGGATACAAAAAGCGGGGCTGTGAAACTCACAGTCCCGTTTTCCGCTGTTTATCATCATTCATCAGATTTCGTCCGAGCCCTTATCCTTGGCGGAGACGACATACTCCCTCACCCGGCTGAGCATGGGAAGCTCGAGGTTTACATCGATCAGGGTGCCGTCCTCCTCAAAGCTTTCGGAAAATACCTTGCCGTGCGCGCGAATCTGCCCGAGCAGATTTGCCTGCGCATAGGGAATTTGCAGGGCGACACGGGCAAATTTCGGTGGAATGTATTTTTCAATGGAGTCAAGCAACCGGTCGATCCCCTCCCCCGTTGCGGCGGAAACCGCCACAGTCTTATCATTGTTGCAAAAAGGGGTCTGGAGCGCAAGGTCGCATTTGTTGAGCACCGTAATCAGCGGCTTATCCCCTGCGCCGAGCTGTTCGAGCAGGCTCTGAGTCACCTGGATTTTCTCGTCGATGTCGCTGTCCGTTACGTCGCAGACATTGAGCAGCAAATCCGCATACATGGCTTCCTCCAGTGTGGACTGGAACGCCTCCACCAGATGGTGGGGCAGCCTGCGGATAAAGCCGACGGTATCAATGAGAACGACCTGCTCCCCATTCGGAAGCTCCAGGGCGCGGGCTGTCGGGTCAAGCGTTGCAAACAATTGGTTTTCCACGTAGATATCAGAACCGGTCAGGCGGCCAAGCAGCGTCGACTTACCGGCGTTGGTATACCCGACGATGGCAACGACCGTCGCATTGTCCTTTTTGCGGCGGTTATGGGTGTTCATCCTGCGCTTTTTAAGTTCCTCGAGCTGTTCTTCGAGCGCGCGGATACGCCTGCGGATGTGACGCCGGTCGCTCTCCAGCTTGGTCTCGCCCGGGCCCCTCGTACCGATGCCGCCGCCCAGGCGGGACAGCGCGGTCCCAAGCCCTGCAAGGCGGGGCAGCAAATATTTTTGCTGGGCGAGTTCCACCTGCAGCCTGCCCTCCCGGGTTCTCGCGCGCATGGCGAAAATGTCCAGAATCAGCATCGTGCGGTCAATGGCCCGAACGCCGGTGGCCTGCTCTACGTTGCGTAGCTGGGTGGCGGTCAGCTCGCAGTCAAAGATGAGCAGGTCGCTCTCCGTGTTTTGGCAAAAAAGCGCGATTTCCGCAAGCCTCCCGCTGCCAATGCAGGTGGCGCTGTCGTAGCTCTCCCGCTTCTGCACGACTCGCCCGGTGACCTCGGCCCCCGCCGTGGTGGCAAGCTCGGAAAGCTCATCGAGCGAGACCTCCACATCATATTCCCCCAAGTCCACCGCGACAAGCACGGCGCGCGAAGGTTTATTTTCATTTTCTATCATAGGGTTCTCCTTTATCAAAACGTTTAAGTTTATTGTATCCCATTTATCCAGAGAAGAAAAGCTTCTTGTAAAAATATCAGATTGGCAGACTTTCTTTTCTCAGCCGTCAGAGCTGGACGCACACTGCCCGAAAATAAGATACCGAACATCTCCGGCCCACCCATGGTATGCCTCTGCAAAAGCTTGTCCGATTCCGTTGGTTTTTCAAAAAATCCCGGAACAAATCACGGGCTATCTTTTGGTAAAAATACAGAAAATGTCGAAAATGCAGTGCGCCCGGACCGGATTTTACGCCGGATATGTTGATTATTTTTTGACGAGCGATTATAATGTTAGCTAAGCGTAAGTACGCGAAAAGTTTGTTTGTCAAAGTTCGAAAGGAGCACCGATATGAATTATTCTCATGAAGTCGAGAAAATGTGCACCGTAACCAAAGGCCCCCATCATGGTCCTGCGCCCATCCCGGAAGAAGGCAAATGGGTAAAAGCGTATGAGATCAAGGATATTTCCGGCCTGTCCCATGGTATTGGCTGGTGCGCACCTCAGCAGGGCTGCTGCAAGCTGACCCTGAATGTCAAAGACGGTATCATCGAAGAGGCTCTTGTTGAGACCCTTGGATGCTCCGGCATGACTCACTCTGCTGCAATGGCAGGCGAGATCCTCCCGGGCAAAACCATCCTCGAAGCACTCAACACCGACCTTGTCTGCGATGCCATCAACGTCGCAATGCGCGAAATCTTCAAACAGCTCGTTTACGGCCGTACCCAGACCGCTTTCTCTGAGGGCGGACTTCCGATCGGCGCGGCTCTTGAGGACCTCGGCAAAGGCCTGCGTTCTCAGGTCGGTACCATCTTTTCCACCAACGCAAAGGGCGTCCGCTACATGGAAATGGCAGAGGGCTATATCCTCTCTGTTGCACTTGATGAGGGCGGAGAGGCAATCGGCTACAAATTCGTAAAAGTTGGTAAGATGTTAGAGGATATTCGTCACGGTGCGGATCCGAAAGAAGCTTATGAGAAGAATATCGGAACCTATGGCCGTTATGACAATGCTCCTAAGTACATCGACCCGCGCGAAGAATAAGATTCGACAGGTTTGTACATCACTGAAATTAGGAGGTTCGCATTCATGGCAAAGTTTGAAGGTCAGGAAAGAAGAATGGCTAAAATCGAGAAATGCCTTGCGGAATACGGCTTTGGCTCTCTCGAAGATGCAAGAGATCTGTGCCTTGAAAAAGGCATTAATGTAGAGCAGATTGTCAAAGGCGTCCAGCCAATCGCATTCGAAAATGCTGTCTGGGCTTATACTCTCGGCACTGCTGTTGCAATTAAGAAAAACTGCGGCGTTGCAGCCGACGCTTCCGAGGCAATCGGTATCGGTCTGCAAGCATTCTGCGTCCCGGGCTCTGTTGCTGAGCAGAGAAACGTCGGCCTCGGCCACGGCAATCTCGGCGCTATGCTCCTGAGAGACGAAACCAAATGCTTCTGCTTCCTCGCTGGACATGAGTCCTTCGCAGCGGCAGAGGGCGCAATCGGTATCGCAAGAACCGCTAACAAAGCAAGAAAAGAACCGCTGAGAGTCATTCTCAACGGTCTTGGCAAAGACGCCGCTTACATCATTTCCAGAATCAACGGTTTCACCTACGTCCAGACCGAGTACCACTTTGAGACCGGCGAGCTCGAAATCGTCAAAGAGATTCCGTACTCCAACGGCGAAAGAGCGGCTGTCAAAGTCTACGGTGCAAACGACGTCCTTGAGGGCGTTGCCATCATGAAGCACGAAAAGGTTGACGTTTCCATCACCGGCAACTCCACCAACCCGACCCGCTTCCAGCATCTGGTTGCAGGTACTTATAAGAAATGGTCCTATGAGAACGGCGTCAAGTACTTCTCCGTTGCTTCCGGAGGTGGTACGGGACGCACCCTCCATCCGGACAACATGGGTGCCGGCCCGGCTTCTTACGGCCTGACCGACTCCATGGGCCGTATGCACGGAGATGCCCAGTTCGCAGGTTCCTCTTCCGTCCCGGCTCATGTCGAGATGATGGGCCTGATCGGCATGGGCAACAACCCAATGGTCGGCGCGACCGTTGCGTGCGCAGTTGCAGCAGCGGAGGCTTGCGGCAAATAAGCACATATTTATCCTATAAAAAGGCTATGGCAAGTTGCCATAGCCTTTTTATTTGCCTGATTTTTCAGATCCATTCGATTACAACGTTCAAAGCATTTTCTGTCCTGGTCGGCGCCTTTCCATCTTTCTTGGAAATATTCCGATTCAGATTCCCATCATTTTCTTTTACTCTTTGCTTGACAAATTATGAAACTCGTTGTACTATATGACTGTAAATACAAATATAGTCATATAAATTATTTATAGACCCGCCTGCCCGGTTCTGCATAAAATAGAACAGAAGGTAGGCCTGGATACAATACCGAAAACGACAGGGGGTATTACGATGTCAACCGCTCTTTTATGGGCCGCGGCAGGAACGGGTTTCACCTTTTTGATGACGGCCCTTGGCGCTGCCGTCGTATTCTTTTTTAAAAAACAGTCCTCCGCCATGATTCAGAGGATCTTTCTCGGGTTCGCCGCCGGCGTTATGATCGCCGCTTCCGTCTGGTCGCTGCTGATTCCGGCCATTGAGGAAGCGCAGGCTGCTGGGATGATTGGATGGATTCCCGCTGCCGGCGGCTTCGTCCTCGGCGTCGGCTTCCTGATGTTTCTAGACTACCTGCTGCCCCATCTTCATCCCGGAGCCAAAAACCCAGAGGGTATGCCTATGAACATGCAACGCACAACTTTGCTTGTCTTTGCAGTGACCCTTCACAACATCCCGGAGGGCATGGCGGTCGGCCTGTCGTTTGCCCTTGCCGCCCAGCATGGCGGGGACCCCGCCCTGTATACCGCAGCAATGGCGCTGGCAATCGGGATTGGCATTCAGAACTTTCCGGAGGGCGCGGCTGTTGCTCTCCCACTCAGGCAGGAAGGGATAGGACGCTTTCGGGCATTCATCCGGGGAAGCTTATCCGGAATCGTGGAACCGATTTTCGGTATCCTGACAGTGCTCGTTGCAGGCTCAATTACTCCGTTGATGCCGTGGCTCCTCTCCTTTGCCGCAGGCGCCATGATTTATGTGGTTGTGGAAGAACTGATCCCGGAAGCCCATCTTGGGGAACATTCCAATCTCGGCACACTCGGTGTGATGGCGGGCTTTCTGATTATGATGATTTTGGATGTTGCACTTGGTTAATGATAGAAAGGATTATGAATATGGCTGCAACAATCATAGCCGTCCTGTTTACAATTGGGCTCTTTATTCTCAAAGACAGGCTCAAACGGCTGGCTTTCAAACGATAACAACAAAGTATACTACTATGAAAACACAGGTGCAGGGGAAACTACCCATGCACCTGTGTTGTTTAACAGCGGCTTTTCCCTAGGGTCTTAAAGAAGTCATTTTCTGCCACTCAATGCTGGAGCATGTCCTACCAAAATGTCACTCTGATTCTCAAGCCGCAGGGCAATCGCCAAAAAATTTACCTTGGCGTGTTCAGTCCGGCAGATGAAATTGCAAAACGATCTGAACTGCACGCTTTCCACTGAGTTTATATAGGCGGGGGGGGGTGTGAAAGGTGGGGCAGGAGCGCCTAGCACAAAACGCCAGGAAGTACAGGGCGCCGTTGGTGTTTGGCGGCCGGC